>NZ_JAWYAJ010000279.1:0-3506 GCF_034124845.1 Robinsoniella sp. | reverse complement strand
ATGGTCTTTGTCAAAATTTTATCATCTGAATTTCGTTTCGAATGGGCTAAGTGCGAATCCATAAATGTAGTTACCTGGTCCATGTATAGGTCAATATTTGGAATATCTGCAGGTTTGATATAATCAATTCTGGATAAGCTGCGCATTATGCTGTTTATCATATCATCTGTATCTATTGTCATCTTGTTCACCTCTTATTACATTATATAGTTTTCATTACTATTTGTAAATGTTTTTATTGTAGTTTGTAATATTTCTTAATACTATCTGCAATATGAGGGGAAAACATAACTGTAATATTTACCTTAAAACATATTTTTTAGCAATGACACATTCGTAGATGATCATAACAATGATACACCCCGGCATGCCGCTTAAAGTAAGGCAGACCGTACACAAAGTCTGATCGGTAAGTCCAACAAATCCACTGGCAATAAAGCACAGGGAATAACCCATAAAAAGAAACCCTACAGCGCGATTATATTTTTTGATATCCGAAATTTTGTCAGATTCCGGGGCTTTCATTACAGAATAGATGCCAACCGGCTTTTTAGCAAAGCACATGGATATTCCGCTGACAAAAATAAAGAATCCAAAAACCCAGGAAACCACGGCAAGTGCAGGCTTAAAGTTTATTCCACTTTTCAAAAATGCAGGCATATCAGTTTCGATGTAAAATGTTCCTGCTAAAGTAATGATTGTGATGAGATTAAAAATAACAACCAGAATGATTCCGGCAGCATATGCATTCTTTGATTTTAGAATAACCTTTACAAATGCACAGAGTGCTAATGTAAAAACAGGGAAAATCAGCAGTTCATATTTACTTCCGATAACGTCCATTCCCGTACCAGATAATTGAGCAGTAGTGGTGATTCTGTCAGGAAGAAAAAGCATGCTGATCAGGGTCAGAATCACAGGCAGGCACATGAGGATGTTATAAATGAGGTATCGCCGTTTCATAAAATCAGCTCCTTTCGTTTTGATCTGCAGCGGTCATGGGATGAGTGTAGCACTGTTTTGGAAACCGTTCAACCGATGCAGCTTAAGGTAAAGCGTTTTGTGATTGAGATATTGCAGTCATATGCGGTATTCCTCTATGAACTGTACGATAAGGGGGATGGAGAAAGGCGTTGATTCAGATGAAAGATGATAGATGATAGGTTGAGAATGATAGCTGAGAGATTGCAGGGTTGCAAAATATGGAGGAATGTACTAAGATATTAGAGGTATATCCATGGAAAGGAATGAAAATTAATGAGAGAAGAACAGTTTAAGATGGAAAGACCGGGCCTTGTGGAAGAAGGGCAGGAAGTAGAGATTGTTGAAATCAACACCTCCATGAATTACAGCTATATCATTGAACCGGCAGTTGCCATGTCGGGATGCTTTCCCTCCAGCAGAAGAATAAAGGCCAGAAAAGGAATTATTAAAAAAATTGAAAATACTCCGCGGGGCTATATCGTCACAGCAGCTTTTGAAGAATAGTGCCCATTAGAAAATAGATTCTGGCGATCTTATACTCAGCAAACAGGAACGCATAGGTGCCAATAAAATCTTCAGGGCAGGCAGAGTGGCGAATAATCTTAAAATAAGATGAAAAATGTGGATTCTTGATGACAGAAGGCGCATTTTATTATATAATAAAACCCGAGACTAAAAGTTAGGTGGTATTACAATGAGCATATACGATACATTGAATGACATGCAGAAATCGGCGGTATTTTATACGGAAGGCCCGTTATTGCTTCTTGCTGGGGCAGGTTCCGGCAAGACCCGTGTACTGACACACCGCATT
Organism: Robinsoniella sp.; assembly: GCF_034124845.1. NCBI lineage: Bacteria > Bacillati > Bacillota > Clostridia > Lachnospirales > Lachnospiraceae > Robinsoniella > Robinsoniella sp. The sequence goes on along the minus strand of NZ_JAWYAJ010000279.1, from coordinate 1,708 downwards.
GCATATCTGATTGAGGAAAAAGGGGTAAACCCGTGGAATATCATGGCAATTACCTTTACCAATAAAGCGGCAGGAGAGATGCGGGAGCGTGTAGACAGCCTGGTGGGATTCGGATCGGAAAGCATCTGGGTATCCACATTCCACTCTACCTGTGTGAGGATTTTAAGACGTTACATAGATCGGCTGGGTTATTCCAATAGTTTTACTATTTATGACAGCGATGATCAGAAAACACTGATGAAAGATGTGTGCAAGCGCCTGCAGATTGATACGAAAGTATATAAAGAAAAAGCACTGCTGGGTGCAATCTCTTCTGCAAAAGATGAACTGGTAAGCCCGCAGGCTTATGAACTGAATGCGGCTGGAGACTTTGGGAAGCAGAAAATTGCCCAGGCATATAAAGAATACCAGAAGCAGCTGCGCAGCAACAATGCACTGGATTTTGATGATTTGATTGTAAAAACAGTAGAGTTATTCCAGAATTGCCCGGACGTACTGGACTACTATCAGGAAAGATTCAAATATATCATGGTGGATGAATACCAGGATACCAATACCGCACAGTTTAAACTGGTAAGTCTGTTTGCAGAGAAATATCAAAACCTTTGTGTGGTAGGTGATGACGATCAGTCCATTTATAAATTCAGGGGTGCCAATATCGGAAATATTTTAAATTTTGAAAAAATGTTCGCCGATGCAAGAACAATTAAGCTGGAGCAGAATTACCGTTCCACGCAGAATATCTTAAATGCAGCCAATGATGTGATCCGAAACAACGTGGGCAGAAAAGAAAAGACACTCTGGACCGATAATGAAGAGGGCGATTTAATTCATTTTCGTCAATTTTTAACAGCTTTTGACGAAGCAGAGTATATTGTTGGAGATATTGCGCAAAATATACGAGAAGGCAATTATGAATATAAGGATTGCGCCATTCTCTATCGAACGAATGCCCAGTCCCGTATGTTCGAAGAAAAATTCCTGATGGCAAATATTCCTTATAAAATCATCGGGGGCGTAAACTTCTACGCCAGAAAAGAAATAAAAGACCTTCTGGCTTATTTAAAGACGGTAGACAACGCCATGGACGACCTGGCGGTTAAACGAATCATCAACGTTCCAAAAAGGGGCATAGGAGCCACTTCTCTGGGAAAAGTGCAGGAATATGCAGATGAGTATGATATGAGCTTCTACGATGCGTTAAAAGATGCTGAGAGCATCGCAACCCTGGGAAGAAGTGCGGTAAAAATAAAACCATTTGTAACTTTCATCCAGACACTGCGCAGTAAACAGGATTATCTGTCAGTTCAGGAAATCCTTACATCAATCATCGACGAAACCGGTTATGTAAAAGAACTGGAAGCGGAAGACACCGATGAGGCGAGAGCCAGAATCGAGAATATCGATGAATTGATCACCAAAGTCGTATCCTACGAAAGTGATGCAGAAGAGCCCACACTGAGTGGATTCCTGGAAGAAGTAGCACTGGTAGCAGATATCGACAGCCTGGAAGAAGACAGCAACCATGTGGTTCTGATGACCCTGCATAGTGCCAAAGGACTGGAGTTTCCAAATGTATATCTGGCTGGCATGGAAGACGGTATATTCCCAAGTTATATGACGATAACTTCTGATGATCCTCTTGAGATCGAAGAAGAACGCCGCCTGTGTTACGTGGGAATAACAAGAGCAAAACAGCGCCTGACCC
>NZ_JAWYAJ010000278.1:0-10148 GCF_034124845.1 Robinsoniella sp. | reverse complement strand
CAGTTTCCCACGCCCATCTTTTCGTACACTACCTGTCTTATACAAAGCGTCCTTAATCAGCAAAACCCAAATATAAAGCATAGAGCAAGGCACTTAAACGTGTTCCCTATAGTATTAGTACCTGATGCAATTAGTTCAGCCCAGCGGTATTACTTCTAAGCAGGCACACACCTGGCGCAGAAATCAGATACTTCATTACCATTTTTAACCAATAAAGTGCAGTTGCGTTGATCACCTGAATGTTTTACCTGATTGTTTTACCTCCATATTCATCTACAATGATTTCATAATCAATATTATCGCCGGCAAACTCAGCTATGCCGTCATTTTTTCTTACCAGGACTTTTTTAAAGCCAACGCTCTCATACATTCTTTGTGCCGGTAACAAACCGGCATTGGTATTTACTATTATTTTTATCACATCACTCTCCATGATTCTGTTGACAGCTTCCTGAAGCTGCATCTTCCCATAGCCTCTGCCTTTGTATTCTCTTCTAATACAATTATGCCCGACTGCTGCATACTCCGGCATATTTCTCGGGTCCCAAGAAACCATTCCGATTGCTTCCCCATTTAAAGTAGTGATAAATCCGTATTTATCTGCAATCTGAAGATTGTCATAGAAAAAATCATCAAACTCCTTCCAGTCGGCACCCCAGCACTGAACCATTCTTTCATCAAAAGAGTAGGCATCTGTTAATAACTTGCATATGGTTCCTCTGGGGAATCCGCTCACTTTCCTGAATTCGATACACATAAAGTATAACCTCCTTTATTCCCCGGGCAACGATTCTGACAGATGTGTGATCACATCCATTTAGCAGCTGCCCAGGGGTATTTGACTTAATTCGTTTCTTTCGCAAAAGACCTCACTTCGCTGCCTGTAACTTTGTTTCATTATACTTCATTGATCCCCAATCTTCAACCAATTTTAAGACAACAACACCCCTGCCTTTTACAGCAGAGGTGGCAAATTTACTTTTCAGGAGAAATAATGTACTTTCCATTGGCACGCAATTCCGGTTTGCTCAATACATCTTCCAGGGATTCCAGTCCACAGACTTCATAGATCATGCTGCTCACATCCAGGCGTTTGGAATCAATCAGATCCAGAGCACGCTTTTGTGTATAGGGGTTGATAAAAGATGCTTTCAGCACCAATTCCTTCTGGAAGACTTCGAATGGTTTCACTGAAATGGTTTCATCCGGCTTTGTCAGTCCGAACATCATAACCACCGCCTTATTGCCTGCAATATCTACTGCCTGCTGAATTGTGGACGGCCTCCCCACACATTCAATAACCGTATTGATCCAGGTCATGCCTGCAGCTTTCAATGCTCCTTTTACATCTTCCCGTACAGGGTCAATGCAGATATCTGCACCCAGCTTTTCAGCTACCGCTCTTTTATTCTCCACAGGTTCCAATAGAGCAACTTTAGCTGCTCCTGCCAGTTTTGCAAGCTGCATCATCAACAGTCCGATCATTCCGCCTCCGATTACCACAACCTGGTGTCCCGGCTGAATCTCACACATGTCAATTCCATGCAGACAGCAGGCAACCGGCTCCGCCATAGCCCCCTGTTCAAAGGATGTATTCTCCCCCAGCTGATATACCTGTCTTTCATTTACTGCACAATATTCCGCAAAACCTCCGTTTACGGTAGTACCGTATCCGATCATATTCTCACAGTAATGAGCCACGCCATTTCGGCAGGGTTCACAGGTTCCGCAGTAACAATTGGGATCAATGCATACCCGGTCCCCTGCTCTGCAATTTTCCACTTCCGCTCCGGTCTCTACCACCACACCTGAAAATTCATGTCCCAGAATCGTTGGCGGGGTTACTTCAGCAGCCCCCTTATCCCCCTCATAAATATGTACATCCGTACCGCATACTCCACATGCTTTCACCTGAATCAACACATCCCTGGGTCCGATTTCAGGCTTCTTCGCTTCTTCGATTCTTAAGTCATGCTTCCCATAGAACACTGCACTTTTCATGATCTTCCTCCATTATTCATTCTTATATATAGCACTTATACGTAACACCTAATCATAAGTAGAGTATATAACTTAATATTTAGAATAACAATAGACTTTTATTCCAATATTTTGATTGTTTTCTTGTCTATATTGCATAATAATTAATTTTAAATTGCAATTTAAATTCAAGCATACTATGATATAAGATACTAGAGCGTGTTTCATATTTCTTTTCATCAAACGAATGCTCCATCTACCACACCCCAGCGTATTTGCAGTCAGACCGATGAAATGAATAAAAGACGAAGGAGGGTTCTATGAGCGATAAAGGAATGACAACGATGGCGGTCAAAAAAATTAATAAGAATAAAGTGTATTCTTTTATCCGGCAGGAGGTCACTACATCAAAACTTCAGATTGTCCAAAAGCTGCAAATGGGGCTATCTACTGTCAGCCAGAATCTAAAAATATTAGAAGAAGAAGGTCTGCTTGAAAAAAATGGCTACTTCGAATCTACCGGAGGACGCAAAGCCCAGGCAATCCAGATTCGCCGTACAGCCAGAATCTCCATTGGGATTGGAATTCTAAAAAAAATGGTTCATTTCGTAGCGATTGATCTCTATGGAACTGTAATTTTTGATTCCACACAGGACATCCCTTATCAGCCTTCCCTTGATTACTACCGGCAGCTAGGTCTGGAACTTGAAGAATTTATTTCCGAAAATGACCTGGACCACTCCTCTATCCTGGGGGTATCTATTGCCACTCAGGGGATTATTGCTCCCGATGGACAGTCCGTGAGCTACGGCGTGATTATGGATAATATTCAGATGAAATTGTCTGATTTTACAGAATTTATTACTTATCCCTGCCGTCTGGAACACGATTCCAAAGCAGCGGCATACCTGGAACTGTGGAACCATCAAGAAATAGACAGTGCCGTTGTTCTTCTGCTAAACCGCAATATGGGCGGCTCTGTCATTACAAACCGCCAGGTCCACCAGGGCATTCATATGCACAGCGGCATTATTGAGCATCTGTGTATTACCCCTGACGGACCAATGTGCTACTGCGGATGCCGGGGCTGTCTGGAAACTTACTGTTCTGCCAATGCATTGGAAAATGCCTCCGGCATGGGCATTACTGCCTTTTTTCAGGAGTTGGAAAATGGTGGTTCCCGCTGCCGTCAGATATGGGACGATTACCTGAACCATTTGGCATTCGCCATCCGTAACCTGAATATTATGATAGACGGTTCCATTATTATCAGCGGATATCTGGCTCCTTTTTTTACCGAAGATGACGTAACCTATCTTCTGAATCAGGTAAATTCTTCGTCTCCTTTTACCCTTTCCAGAGAACAGATCCTTCTGGGAACCCAGGGACAATATACTCCGGCAATCGGAGCTGCACTGTATTATATCCGTGAATTCTTGCAAAATGTATAAATAAAAGCCAACAGAAGCCCTTATTATTAGAGCATATCTGCTGGCTTTTTTGGACCTATACCCAGAATGTGGCTTTTTGTACGCCTTGACAAAGTAACAACTTTACTATATGCTAAAAGTAGTTACTTTGAAAGGAGGCTGAAAAATGATTCAATTTGAACATATTACCAAAGCCTACAAAACACAACGGGTTTTGACAGACGTCAATTTTACCATTGACAAAGGCGAATTAGTTACTATCATCGGTGAAAGCGGATGTGGGAAAACGACGCTGCTTAAAATGATTAACCGGCTGATTAAGCCAAGCAGTGGTACCATTACCATCCATGGAAAGGATATTAAGAACATGGATGAAGTAGCACTGCGCAGGAAGATCGGATACGTCATTCAGCAGACCGGTTTATTTCCCCATATGACTGTTCAGGAAAATATTGAACTGATTCCCAAACTACAAAAGACAGATCCCGCTGAACTTGCCGAGAACACGAAGCAGATGATGCAGATGGTAGGGCTTGACTGCGATGAATTTTTAAACCGCTACCCCACTGAGCTTTCGGGGGGACAGCAGCAGCGCGTTGGCGTTGCCCGGGCTTTTGCAACGAATCCGGATATTATTTTAATGGATGAGCCTTTTTCCGCGCTGGATCCCATCACCAGATCCGATTTACAGGACGAGCTGATACAGTTACAATCCAAGCTGAAAAAGACAATTGTATTCGTAACCCATGATATGGATGAAGCCGTAAAAATTGCTGATAAAATATGCATTATGCGCAACGGCTCCATTCTGCAGTACGACACACCGGAAAATATTTTAAAGAATCCGGCTGACGAATTTGTCTCCCAATTTGTGGGACAGAACCGAATCTGGTCCTCACCGGAATTTATCAAGGTATCTGATATCATGATCGAAAAACCGGTTACCACAACAAAAGATATGTCCGTCTTAAAATGCATTGATAAAATGCGCCAGAACAAGGTTGACAGCCTGCTGGTAGTTGACCGGGACAGCAAACGGCTTTTAGGAATTGTTAAGGCAAGCCAGCTTAGAGGTGCAGCGGATAAAACACAGACTGCTGAAGTCTTCATGAAGCGGAATGTCCTGACACTGCAACCGGAAGAAAGCATCCTGGATACCATGAAGCTTGTTACAGAAAATCATTCCTCTACTGTTCCTGTCACCAATGCGGACGGCATACTCGTAGGGCTGATTACCAGAAGCAGTCTGGTAACAACACTGAGCCAGCAATATCTGGATGTGGGAGAGGAGGATGAAGAATGAGTTTTATTTCGTACATTCAATTAAATTATCTGCAAATCATTAGTCTGCTGGTGGAACACATTAAGCTGACAGCAATCTCTGTGGGATTGGCTATTTTAATCGGTGTTCCCCTGGGTATTCTGATTTCCTATGTGAGCAAAGTGAGCAAGCCGATTTTATCGGTGGCAAATATCGTACAGGCTATTCCAAGCATGGCGCTTCTTGGCTTTATGATTCCATTTCTGGGCATTGGAACAGTACCGGCTATATGCGCGGTTGTACTGTATTCCCTGCTGCCAATTATCAAAAATACTTACACCGGGCTTGAGAATATCAATCCACAGACCTTAGAGGCCGCAAAGGGAATCGGACTTACGCCTTTTCAGGTACTGACACGGGTACAGATTCCCCTTGCTCTTCCAGTCATTATGGCTGGTGTCCGCATCGCTTCGGTTACGGCGGTAGGGTTGATGACCATGGCTGCTTTTATCGGAGCCGGAGGCCTGGGCTATCTGGTATTTTCAGGAATCCGTACCGTAAATAACAACCAGATTCTGGCTGGTGCAATACCCGCATGTATTCTTGCATTGCTGGTGGACTTTTTAATCGGCACCGTAGAAAAACTGGTAACACCGGTCAGCCTGCAAAAAGGCGATAACAACATCAAGAAAAAGCAGCGGAAAATGCAAAAGGGCATTCTGATTACAGCCGCAGCGGCAACTGCAGCCATTCTGGTATTTACTTCTTTTGGAGGTGCCTCCAGCGATGGACGAACTATTACAGTCGGCTCCAAAGATTATACAGAGCAGGCAGTCTTGGGCAATATGGTTGCTGACTTTATTGAAGACCGCACCGATATTACGGTCAACCGGAGGGTGGAACTGGGCGGAACACAGGTCTGCTTTGGTGCTATGAAGACAGGGGACATTGATATGTATGTGGAATACAGCGGCACGGCATACAGCGATACGCTCCAGCATCCGCCGGTCAACGATGTGGAACTGGTCTATAATACCTCGAAAGCAGAACTGAAAGAACTCTATGATATTGATGTTCTGAAGCAGATGCAGTTTAACAACACCTATGTAATGGCTGTCACCCAGGAAACGGCGCAGCAATACAAGCTTGAAACCATCAGTGATTTTGCAAAAGTCGCAAACAACATGAAGTCCGGCACTGTATTTGAATTCTCAAATCGTGCTGACGGTCTGCCCGGCCTGCAAAAAGAATATGGATTTACCATTGGGGAAAGCGTGACTCTGGATGGATCACCCCGTTACACTGCCTTGATTAATGAGGACGTTGATATTATTGACGCCTTTGCAACTGACGGTCTGCTGAAAAAATTTGATCTGAAAGTGCTAAAGGACGACAAAGCCTTTTTCCCTCCCTATTATGCAATGCCGATTATCAGAGGGGAAGTTCTGGAAGAATGCCCGGAAATTGCACCCCTTATGGAAGAACTGGGAGGTTATCTGACCGATGAAGTCATGATGGACTTAAATTACAAAGTAGACGAATTGCAGCAGCCCCCGGAACAGGTGGCAAGAGAGTTTTTGGAAAGCAATGGATTAGTTCAATAATGAATGGATCTGACGCAATCCGGCAGTGTTAAAAAATCCTTGTGACCGGCGCAGGACTATGCTATATTAAGATATAATTTAGATATAATATTATATACAGGAGAGATATTTCACATGGGTATAAACAAAAGTGAAAAAGCAGTCCAGCTGCCGGTTTATCAAAAAATTGCGGCGGATATTGCTGCTAAAATTGCAGAAAGACAATACCTTGTGGGTGAGAAAATTTATTCCCGCTCAATAATTGCAAGTCAGTATTCCGTATCACCCGAGACAGCGCGCAAGGCAATCTGCATATTGGCTGATCTGGAAATTGTTTCAACAACAAAAGGCAGCGGCGTTACGATCCTGTCTCAGGAAAAGGCATGGCGGTTTTTACAGCAGTTTAACAGTGTTCAGACTATCCATAACTATAAAAAAGATTTGCTGGACAATATATCACGGCAGAAAAAAGAATTGGATAATCTTACGGAAAAGGTAGAAGCGCTGATTGAAAGCACGAACCGGTTTCAAATGCTGCATCCATTTATGCCCTTTGAATTTGAAATTCTTCCGGATATGCAGTGCGTAGGAAAAACTTTAGCCGAGCTGCGGTTTTGGGAACACACAACCGCAACTGTGATCGCAATCCGAAGAAATGATAAAATCTTAATTTCACCCGGTTCCTATGCTACATTAACAGAAAAAGACATTATATATTTTATCGGCGATGAATTCTCACCGGATCGGGTTAAAAACTTTTTATTGCAGGAAATTTAAACACAGTATACTTAATTCACTGGATATTTTAAGTCAAATCACTCTTCATCTTTCTGCCGAATACCAGTGCAGAAGCACAATAGATGATAAATGCATAAATCAAAATGATGCAAAGCGGTTTTGCCAAATTTTCAAAATTACCCTGAACTGCCATTCTGGCTCCATTTACGCCCTGATAAAAAGGTAAAGCATGTGCTATTTTCGTAATCGTCCCACCGATCATGTCAATATCCATCCATATACCTCCCAGCATACTGACCACAGTAATAATAATGGAGCATATCCCGGGAGCCGCTTTATCATTTAATAAGGTTCCAAAAAACATACCGATTCCGATAAACATAAGGGCGGACGGAATTAACACAAGCAGTCCGGCAATGAGATATCCAATATGAAAGCTGTACCCCGTAAACTGACCCATTACGAATCCTACGCTAAAAGTAATGATTACCTGGCAGACAGCGATCATGGAAATCGCCAGGGTGTATCCGCACACAAAATCAATGGGCCTCATGGGTGATGCATACAGCCGGATTAAAAAAGCAGTTGACCGGTCTTTGGAAACCTGAAGTGCCGTAAACAGCATTATAAATGTCAATCCAAAAACCTCAACTCCGGGCAGCAGGGACTGGATATGAAAAATCGTCATTCCCGTTTCATTTGGGATACTCCTGTCAATAACCGTCATGACAATTAGCATCACAATGGGAAATCCCAGGCAAAAAATATAACTAAGCGGATCCCGCAGCATTTCCTTCACAACTCTTTTCGCAAATACAATACTCCTCATTATAATCTCTCCTTTCGCTAAAGCGTGTCTGTTAATTCATTTCCACTATATGCAATCTGATTCTGTGCAATGGAGACAAAAGCATTTTCCAATGAGTCTGCAGCCGTCAGAACTTTCAATTCTTCTACACTTCCACAGGCTTTTATCTCTCCGTTCACCATAACCGCCACACAGTCGGAAAGATGTTCCGCTTCCTCCATATAATGGGTAGTAAGCACAATCGTCACTTCCCCTTTCAATGACTCAATATCTTTCCACAGCTCTCTTCGTGCAAGTACATCAAGCCCCAGGGTAGGTTCATCCAGATAGAGGATTTTGGGTGCGGTTATCAGCGCCATTCCGATACTGACTTTCCTCTGCCAGCCTCCGGAAAGTGTCTTTGCCTTCTGATTTTTCACCTCTTCAAAGGAAAACATCTGTATAATTTTATCCACCTGGGCTCTCACTTCCTGAGCAGACAGCCCATAGAGTTCCGCCATAAATTCCAGGTTTTCCAAAACCGTCAGGTTGGGTGCCACGGCCGTTTCCTGGGTAGAGAGGTTACTGATATTCTTTATTTCATTCATTTCATTCCGAATGCTTTTTCCAAATATAAAAGCGTCTCCGCCCGTTGGTTTGGAAAGTCCGCTGAGCATCCTGATCGTCGTGGTTTTACCTGCACCATTAACACCCAGCAGGGAAATAATACTCCCCTCTTCCACCTCCAGTGAAATATCTCTGACAGCTACTTTTAAGCCAAACTCTTTTCGCAGATTCTTAATTACAATTGCTTTTTCCATCTCTCCATCTCCTCTTTTTTATGATTGATTCAACTCTTCCAGTTTACGGTTAATTGCTTCAATATCCTGCCGGCAGATTCTGTACTGGATATACCAGCTTATGACATAACCGGTAACATAGCTGCATATAACAGTGATGGTTGACTGCATATATTTTCCAAATCCCCAGCAGAACATACTTACCGGAACCCAGACCGCAGATGTAACGATAAAGTACACAATGCTTTGCTTGACCAGACTCCAGCTTTTGATTTCCATTATCTCAGTCCCCATTGAAAACGACATTGCAGTAATGCCGATCAGCAGACATTGTACGCCAAACGCTATGAGATCTGATGGAAAATGTGCTGCAAATTCCGGAACTACCGGGGCGGTCTTCCCCTCCCCTATTGTAAAGGTCAGCAGAATGCCTAAAATGAGATTAATGGTTACCCCATACGAAAAGCTGCTCAGCCCTTTATAAATCGCCTTTTTAATCATTCACATCACCTCATATTCCCAATGCATTTTTGATTCTGGAAACGTATCTTCTGGAAGCATATGTTTCCGTTTCATTTTTAAAATAAATCCGTATGGTTCCTGCCAGGTCTGTATCCAGCCTCCGGATCTTCCTGATATTAATGATTTCGGAATTGGATATCCTTACAAAGTGGCTTCCATCCAGAATTTTTTCCAGTTCATACAGCCGCTCTCTCAACTGATAAGTACCCGTATCCGAGACGGCAAATACTTTTTTACTCTGTGAATAAATGCGGATAAGCGATTCACAAGGTAAGATCTCAGCGGCATTCTTTTCATATCCGGTCAGCGTGAGATTGACCGCCTGACCGATGGTCCGGACAAGATGGTCTGTGATCTGGTTCTTTTCATCACTGCATATATGAATTTCAGGCTGCTTATATTTCTTATCAATCAAAAGTTGTATTTTCATAGTTCCCTTTCCATAATGCGTATTAGAAATTGCTTTCTCACAGGCTCCAGATCGCTTTCCTTTGATATAACGGATTATCCCATTTTCAAATGACAAAGTCAATGCTGCTGCGACAACTGGTCATTTAGAGATGACAAATGGTATAATTCGCCTTCGTTGGCAGCTTCCACAATCACTTCTTCCACAGGTGTTTCCTCAGTAAATGCAATCTGGAAAACCGCCTGGGGCCAATTCAGGCTCGTTCTGGCATGTCTGCCTTTCTGCCGTGCCGTCTGTTCCAGCAATAACAGCAGCTCGGACAGCGTCTCCCTGGTCAGGTATCCGCCTCTCCAGTGAAATATCAGAGGCTTTCCCTTTCTGATTGCCTGTATTGTCCGCTTCGCTACATCCTCTGTTTTTGTAAAGGAAAGCTTCTTTTCCCGGTAGTAGAAGTGATTTCCCTCTTTACATGCGGGCACCTCATAGATCACCGGCTCATGATCCCGGAAAAACTGCTTATCCTCCAGATTAAAATAGTCATATCGGATTATTCCATCGTGACCCAGGCTATTGTCAAAGGTTACATCCAACTGATAGTACTTCCCGTCGATTCTAACGATGTTCCAGGCGTGGCGGTA
>NZ_JAWYAJ010000277.1:0-5744 GCF_034124845.1 Robinsoniella sp. | reverse complement strand
TCTTTTCATGTCAATACCTCCGTCCTCGCATTCTGCACAAATTTATAGTTGCTATTATATCAAACAAATACAAAACATACAAGGTTTTTGTTAGGAAAGGTTACAATTTTACTTTATCTCCAGACTTTTAGCACATTTTCATATGCAATCTGCTTAGCCTCTTCCACAGTCACCTCATCCGTCCCTGCTTTCCCGTCCAGATAGTACCAAAATGCAGATATCTGCGGGAAAAGTCCAACTGCTGCGCGGTAATAGGAAAGCTGCTTGGGAATCAGCTTTTCTTTGTATGCCTGATCCACTAACTCTCTGACAAAGCAGCGCAGCCCGCTGTCATATCCTTCCAGTTTCAGTATGCTTTCCAAATGCTCCTGTTCCATTGTAATGGATTGTGCATGAAAGCACAGATACTGGAGCCAGCTTCTTCTGGTTTTATAATTTTTCTCCATATTGTTCAGGATTTCGTACATTTTATCTGCAAAACAATCTCTTTTCATCACACAATGAGCCATATCACAGATGCTTTTATGGATGTTGTAAAGAATCGCCTTAGTTATAATTTCTTCTTTACTTTGAAAATAGTCATATGCCGTACCCTTCCCAATTCCCGCTTTCTGCGTAATGTCGGATACCTTAATGGAATGTAAACTCATTCCCTCAAGTACCAGGTCATTAACCGCTTCATACATTGCAGTAACCTTTGGGGAATTCATCTGCAGCAGTTCCTGTATCTTTCCTGCGTCCATCATTTATATTTCCTCCTCTGTGATGTCTTCTTTTCTGTTAAACAAATCATAAATACATGGAACCACAACCAGAGTCAGCAGTGTCCCGTAAATCAGGCCGCCGATGGTTACAATTGCCATTGGCTGAACCATATCGGAACCCATACCGATTCCCATAGCCATTGTGGAAAGTCCTAAGACAGTGGTCAGCGCCGTCATAATAATCGGTCGCAGTCTGGTCATTCCCGCTTCCACAATTGCTTCCCGTTTCTCCATACCTCCTTTTCTCAACTGGTTAATATAATCAACCAGAACAATACCATTGTTTACAATAATTCCGGACAGCATTACGAATCCGATCATAGCTATAACACTGACAGGGTTATTGGTAAAAAACAACCCTAACAATCCCCCGGTAAACGCAAGAGGTATGGTAAACATAATGATAAACGGAGAAAGCAGTGACTGAAACTGCGCCACCATGATCAGATACATAAATACCACAGCAAGACCAAGCATTTTATATACTTCTGTCATGGATTCATTTATCGTCTGATCCTCCCCTGCCATCTCTACAGTGTAACCTTTAGGCACTTCATATTCTGCCAGCTTTTTATTAATTTCATCCGATACAATACCGATATTTGCATCTTTATCCAATCCGGCCGTCACCGTTACATAACGGGTCTGTGCCTCCCTGTTAATCGAAGTAAAGCCTTCCGTATCCACAAATTTAACAATATCCATAAGCGGTACATCTTTTTCTTTTCCTTCTGCATCTTTTCCTGTAATGCGGAGTTTTTTAATTTCATCTCTGGTTAGCGCTTTGTCCCCGCCATCCATTACTATCACCGAATAATCTTTTGCATCTGCTGAAATGGTAGTTGCGGATTTCGCTTCCGCCAGCTTTCCCTGGAGATATTGGAATACCTGTGCAACAGTCAGCTGATATTCGGAAGCTGCCATTTTATCTACCACCAGACGCATTTCCTGAGTCTTCTCCTCAATTCCGTCTGAAATATCCTGCGTACCTTTTACATCTGTTACAATTTCCGCGACATCCGTTGCGATTTCCTTGATGGTATCCAGTTCACGCCCTTTCACCTTAATGGATACCCCGCTGCCGCCTAATGCCGACATATCCATGCTGGAAGTCTCTACCTCTATTTCACAGGGAAATCCTTTTGTTCTGTTTTTAATCTCTTGTGCTATCTTCTCGTTAGTGGCTTTCTTTTTTTCACTCAATAGCACATACATGGTTACTTTATTGGTTTTTGACTTTCCTGCACCCATCATACCGATGCCGGAATTACCCGCCATTGCTCCCACATCGGTCACATCCGGGATATTCAGAATTTCTTCCATAACTTTATCTGACATTTCACCAGTGTCTTTTAAGGTCGCTTCATCCGGCATGGTCAGACTCACATTCATCTGGGTACTCTCCATATCAGCCATAAAAGCAGTTCCTCTGGATACCGCCAATACACCGCTCAGTATCAGCAGAACTATGGAACCAATCAGTACAACCGGTTTAAACCGAAGTGCCAGCTTAATAATTTTTCCATAGCCCCCTATCAACCGGTCCAGTACCTTACTCTGCTTTTCTGCGGTATTTTTTAACAGTCCGGCTCCCATCATCGGTACCAGCGTCAGTGCTACCACAAGACTCGCCAGCAGTGAAAACGCTATGGTAAGCCCCATGTCCACAAAAAGCTGCCTGGTAATTCCTTTTGTAAATACAATGGGTGCAAATACACAAATCGTTGTCAATGTGGATGCCGCAATTGCACCTGCAACCTGATGGGCGCCTTCTACAGCCGCCTTTTTCACCGGAAGTCCTTCTGTCCTCAGACGGTAGATATTCTCGATTACAACAATGGAATTGTCTACCAGCATTCCCACACCCAGTGCAAGCCCGGACAAAGAAATGACATTTAAGGTAATTCCGGTAAAATACATCAGAACTATCGCTGTCATAATACTGATCGGAATAGAGAATGCAATAACCAGTGTGGGACGAAAACTCTTTAGAAATAAGAACAGTACAAGTATTGCCAGTATACCACCCATAATCATATTCTGGAGTACCGAATCCACTACCAGGTCTATGTATACTCCCTGATCCATCAGGGTAATAAAGTGCGCCTGAGGATTTGCCTGGGTCAGTTCTTCAAATCTGGCTTTGATCCGGTCCGAAACCTCTCCCGTAGAATATCCCGACTGTTTCTGCATGGTAAACAGAATTCCGGCATGACCGTTAATCTTTGCATATACCTCGTCACTGTTATCCGTTACGGCTACGTCTGCCACATCCGATAATTTTACGGGGTCTATACCATCTATATGCATATCCATTAAAACCAGACCGGATAAATCTTCCACCTCTGTAATCTTATCTCCTACCCGTACCAGATAATCTACCCCGTCTTCTGTAACGTATCCGGCGGGCATGGTAAAGTTCTGGGCAGCCAGAATCCCTTTTACCATATCCGTTGTTACAATCTGATCCAGATCTGCTTGATCATAAGCTGCATCCCGCTGGGAATTCAGCTGATCTTTTGCGGATTTCAGTTCTTTTTCACCATTGTTTAACTCAGCCTTGCCAGCTGCCAGTTCGATAGCAGCCGTTACCTTCTGCCTGTTTAGTTCTCCCAGCGCTTCCGCGACGGTTGCCTGTCCGGTTGCAATTTGCTCTTTCGCAGTTTCCAGCTGTACTTTCGCAGTTTCTAACTGGAGAGAACCTTCATCCAGCTGTGCTTTTCCATTCGTGATCTGATTCTGAAGTGCCTCAAGCTGGGACTTCAACACCTCAATCTGCTCTTTTCCCTGGGCAGCCTGTTTTTTGCCCTCTTCTATCAATGCCTCACCCACTGCTGTCTGATCCATGCCGGAAGATGCCTGCGACGCTTTTTCCAGCAGCGTCTTGCTCTGGATCAGACTCGTTTTGGTATCCCCAAGTTCTTTTAGTTTTTCATCGATCTGGCTTTCCTCTATGCCCATCTTTTTCAGTGCGTCTTCTATCGCTAGGATACCTGCTTCTGTCTGCTTCAGCTGCTTTTCCAGTTCTTCTACCTTATCAGACGGTGCCAAGTCTCCCATTGCCCGCAGCTGTTCCAGCGCCTTTGTCAGTTCTTCTTCTGCCTTTCTCAGTACCGGGAGCTTCTCTTTCGCCTGAGTCAGTGCCGCTTCAGCGTCTGTGATCTGCTGTATTTGGGTTTCCAGTTCTTTTAACTGTTCGGGAAGGGATTTCATCTGACTTGCCGCATCCTTTAATTCTTCTGCCTTTTTCTCCAATTCTGCTTCACTTTTTGCAAGTTCCTTTTCCTTGGCTGCCAATTCTTCCTGTCCCTGGGCAAACTTTCTTTCCAGCGTCTCGATAACCGATCTGGACATTTCCAGCGTCTGTTGTTTTTCTGCTATAGATGCAAGTGCCGTATCGATCTGGACTTCATTTTTCAGCAGTTCGTCCTTACCGCTGCTAATCTGCGCCTCTGCATTGGCAGTCTGGTCAGCCAGTTCTTGCTGTCCTGATTCCAGCTGTTTTTTCCCATCGTCAATCTTACTCTGGGCTTTATCCATTTCCGCTTTTGCATCTCCAAATTTAGCATCCAGAGCCGCAATGATTTTCTGATTTACTGCATCCACTTTTTCCTGGCTGATAATCACCTTTACATCTTCTTTAACATCTCCGGAAGTAGATGCAGAAGCTACTCCTTCAATACTTTCCAGATCCGGAAGTAATTTATTCTTCACCAGTTCCGTAAGTTCCAGGCTGCTCATATCGCCCGCTTCCACCGCTGCAACCATAATAGGCATCATATCCGGATTCAGTTTCATAATAATGGGGCTGCCCACGCTGTCTTCCCAATATCCTTTAATCTGGTCCAGACTTTCACGCATTTCAATAGTAACGGCGTCCATGTTGGCACTTTGGGAAAATTCCAGAATTACCTGAGACACATTTTCACTGGATACGGATGTTACATTTTCAATATTACTGATAGTTGCCATAGCCTGTTCCACCGGCCTGGTGACCATGGTTTCAACCTCCTCCGGGCTTGCTCCCGGGTATGTAGTCATAACAATAGCATAAGGCAGTGTCATATCCGGTAGCAGATCTGTCTTCATGTTTAAAAAAGACACCACCCCCAGTATTATAACCAGCACTACAGCCACAACCACCGTATACGGCCGTTTCACACTATAACGAGATATCATATTTCCTCCTTCCTTTGCTTCTAAATCCACAATT
The DNA here is from genome assembly GCF_034124845.1 of Robinsoniella sp. Taxonomy (NCBI): domain Bacteria; kingdom Bacillati; phylum Bacillota; class Clostridia; order Lachnospirales; family Lachnospiraceae; genus Robinsoniella; species Robinsoniella sp. The sequence continues at coordinate 767 of NZ_JAWYAJ010000277.1, read as the reverse complement.
TTATATTTTTACGGACAACTTCTGTGTATTTCCGTCCGACCAGTCAGTCGGATTTCGGAAATTAAAAACCGCGACGGCAAATAAATACTGCTATCGCGATTTTGTTTCTATTACAGACTATCAATTAAAGCCCAGATCTCATCTCTACCTTGTTTTGTCTCTGCAGAAAATGGAATGATCTGCGTTCCCGCTGCCACATTCAGTCCTGTCCTGATTTGTTTTACATGCTTTGGAACCTGACTTCTTTTCAGCTTGTCCAGCTTCGTTGCAATAATGATTGGCTCATAACCGTTATGCAGAATCCAGTCATACATCGTCTTGTCATTTACAGAAGGCTCATGACGAATATCAATCAGCAGAAACACTGCTTTCAGCTGTTTCGATTCATGGAGATATCGCTCGATGAGCTGACCCCATTTTTCTTTTACCGCCTGGGCAACCTTTGCATAGCCATATCCGGGAAGATCCACCAGATACATTTCATCATTGATGTTATAAAAATTGATTGTCTGGGTTTTTCCCGGCTGGGAACTGGTTCTTGCAAGGGATTTCCGATTCATCAACCCATTGATTAAAGAAGATTTTCCTACATTGGACTTCCCTGCAAATGCAATTTCCATTTTATCATTATCCGGAAGCACACTGGTGATCCCGCATACAGTTTCTAATGCTACGTTTTTAATTACCATAATTTCCTCTCATCCGCCATTGCTGCGGTTTCAAACATGATCCCGGTTAAGCTTTTACCAGCGCCTCAGGCAAAATGT
>NZ_JAWYAJ010000276.1:0-13482 GCF_034124845.1 Robinsoniella sp. | reverse complement strand
ATTGCCAGGTTTATTTACCATCTCATCTGAAATCAGGATACACAAAATATTCAATATCATTTTGTCTCCCATGAAGAATGGTCCTGTGTCGTAAAAATTGCCGGGAGCTTTGTTCTCGGTAGCAAAATCACAATTCAGTGCATATTCGATGGCTGTACATAAAAACTGCTCAAGTTCATGCCTGGAATCAAAATCATAGATGATTGGAAATGCACTCTGTAATTTCAGGTAACAGTTTCTTGCATAAATATGCTGGGAAAAATAATATGCTGCCTGATTACAAAATTCCCATTTTTCTTTTAACATCGGTAATCTTTTTCCAGTTAGAATTTTGCTGAGTCCACTGGGAGTCATATTCATATGCAGTGCAAAGTCTGTCTTTGAAGTTTTTGCGATAGTTACAAGTTCGTTTAATAATATACCTACCATTGTGCGGCACCTCATATTGATAATATTTAAAACATTAAATTTCATTATAAACTCTTTTTTTATTTTTTTCTTGCAAAAAAAATAAATTTTTCATAAACTTTTTTCTTTTTTTGCCAATTTATGCAGACTTATTTATATTTAATTTCAAGCACCAAATTGCTTTTGACGTTATGATGTCTCCATATAAGAGTCGTTTCCTATTTAAAATTTAAATACTAAGGAGATTAGGTATGGAGCAGAAATTTTATATTTGTAAACATTGCGGCAGTATTGTGGAAGTAATCCAGGGTGGAGGGGATGTTCTAATTTGCTGCAATGGTGAAATGAATGAGTTAGTGCCAAACAGTACAGATGCGGCTAATGAGAAACATGTTCCAGAAGTTATTGTATATGGATCACAGGTGATTGTCAATGTGGGGGCTGCACCGCATCCCATGACAGAGCAGCATTACATAGGATGGATTTGCATACGTACTACAAAAGGAGTATACCGCAAAAAACTGGCGCCGCTTGATGAACCAACGGCTGCTTTTGCCCTTACTGATAATGAAAGCTTCGTATGCGCTTATGCATATTGTAATCTTCATGGATTGTGGAAAGCTGATGTAACAACTCAGATATAAAAGAACAAATATGAAAAGAAAATCTATCTGGTATGGGGCTGGATTGTAAAAAATAAAGAGAGCTTTAAGCCTGTAGATAATTACAGCTTTAAAGCTCTTTTGATTTATTGAGGATTATACATTTAGGCGAGAACAGGACACTGTTTAAACTGGTCATAGAATACAAAAATATGGAAAGTGAGTGATTGTAAAATGGAGAATAGAGTGAGACGACATTATACCCGTTTGGAATGGACCGGGTGGTATCAGCTGGCAAAAGAATATTATGAGAAAAATGGAGATCTAAAAATTCCTGTGAAGTACAAAACGGAAAATGGGTATTTATTGGGACGCTGGATCGAACGGCAAAGGGCTGCGTATCATGAAAAGGGTGTTTACCGGATTGACGCCCACAGAATATATCTGCTGGAACAGATCGGAATGGTCTGGACCATAAGCGTGCGTACAGAATGGAATATTTGGTATGAATATTGTAAAAAATATTATATAGAAAATGGAAATATTGACATTCCAAGGAATCTGGTATATCAAAACGCAGCCATCGGAGAATGGATCAGCTATCAGAGAAAGTGCTTTCGAAAGAATAATCTGAATTACCAGAGACAGTTAAAATTAGAATTATTAGGCATGGTCTGGAGAAAAAGGCAAAGAAGGGCATGGGACGAATGGTATGAAGATGCCCAAAGCTATTATGAAACTTATGGAAATCTTCAGATGCCTGTTGATTATGTCACCGGAGAGGGGAAACGCCTGGGAAGGTGGGTTTATACACAGCGGGAAAAAGCGAGAGAAGAAGATACCTTAAATCCGGATACCGAGAAAATCGAAAAATTGAAAGAAATAGGTATGAAATATTGACTTTTTCTGTGATGTTAACTTGACAAATAGTTTAAAGTGCGTTATTTTATTATCAAACAACAAAATTCAACAAAAAACAAAATGCAGGATCACTGTGTCTTTTTTCTGATTTAGGAAATGTTTTATGTGGCAAGATAATGTTAAATAATGAATGGAGAAAACTATGAATCTGATTGAAACAATTAAAGATGCCGGGATCGTCGGTGCGGGCGGTGCAGGATTTCCTACACATGTGAAATTGAATACCAAGGCAGAATATTATATTGTAAATGCTGCTGAGTGTGAGCCCCTGATAGAAACAGATAAATACTTGTGCAGAACGTTTGCAGATGAATTGGTTAAAGGAATCATGCTGATTTCCAGCCATCTGGAAGCGAAGAAATCTGTTATTGCAATAAAAGCAAAATACAAACCGGAAATAGCTGCAATAAAGGAAGCCATTGAAAAAAATGGTGCGGATATCGAAATTTTTGAGATGCGTACATTTTATCCGGCAGGAGATGAACAGGTAATCGTTCAGCAGGTAACCGGAAGAAGTGTTCCTGAAAGAGGGCTTCCAATTGAGGTTGGTGCAGTCATCAACAACGTTGGTACCATTATCGGAATGTACAATGCCATAACCAAAGGTAAAAAAAATACCAGCAAATTTCTTTCTGTTGTAGGCGAAGTCCAGGAACCAATTATGCTTCAGGTACCAATCGGAACTCCAATCAGAGAATGCATTCAGGCAGCAAAACCGACTATTTCTGACTATGCAATTATTCTAGGCGGTCCCATGATGGGACGTGTGGTTGCAGATGACGCAGCGATAGATCAGCAGTTTGTCACCAAGACAACTGGAAATATTATTGTACTGCCGAAAAAGCATTATTTAATTGAAAGAACCCATGTGCCCATGGACAGAATTAAACACCAGACAAGAAGTGCATGCATACAGTGCCGTATGTGTACAGACTTATGTCCGAGATTCCAGATTGGCCATCGTATCAAACCACATCTTGTTATGAGAAATGTATGGAGAGAAGACATCATTGATTCAGATAAAGAGTTTGAGGAATGCTTTGGTGATGCAGTAAATTGCTGTAACTGCGGACTATGTGAATTATTCTCATGTCCAATGGGGCTTTCTCCAAGAAGAGTCAACGGATACATGAAAGGAAAGCTTCAGGAAAGAGGAATCGCGGTAGAGAAGAATATGCATCCTCACTCCAGACCTACAGTGGAGCTGAACAGAGTTCCCACCGACCGTTTAATAGCCAGACTTGATCTGGGCAAATACAATGGATTACATGCACATAACTGTATTGAACTTCATCCAAAAGAAGTATTCATCCCATTGTCACAGCATATCGGTAAACCGGCGGTAGCCGTTAAAAATGTCGGTGACAAAGTGTGTGAAGGTGACGTGATTGCCAGTGCTGATGCAACAGGATTATCCACAAATATACATGCAAGCATAAATGGAACCGTATGTGATGTAACATCATCTGGCATCAGAATCAGTGTAAACTAATGGAGGATTAAGGAATGGGAAATTCAGTTGGAATGATAGAACTATCCAGTATAGCAAAAGGAATCGAAACCTGTGATGAAATGTTAAAAGCGGCAAATGTAGAATTATTAAGATCATCTACGATCTGCCCCGGAAAATATATGGTTATTATCGGTGGAGATACAGGAAGCGTAGATGCTTCCATGAAAGTAGGAGAAGCAGCGGCAGGACATTTTCTGGTAGATAAATTATTAATTGCCAATGTCAGCGACCAGCTGATGCCGGCTATCAGCAGTACATCTCAGGTTCCGACAGAAGGAGCAGTAGGAGTAATCGAATTTTATTCCGTTGCATCTGCAATCGTTGCCGCAGATACAGCAGCAAAGGCAGCAGCCATCAATCTCATCGAAGTACGTACCGGATTCGCCGTTGGCGGAAAAGGGTTCGTTACCATGAGCGGAGATGTAAGCGCTGTAACAGAGGCAGTGAAAGCGGCAGAAGCAGTAAGTGAGCTTATGGTTCACAGCGTAGTAATACCAAGACCGACAGATAAGCTGTATGAAGCATTGCTGTAAATAGTATTTAAATAGATTTTATAAATAGCCAGCATTTATACAGGCGCTGGGGCGTTGTATCATAGATGGGATCATTTATGGACAATGCCCCTATTTTGTGTGAAAAAAGATAAATATTTATATGCAGTGGACAGGAAGAGTATGTAAACAGGGTAAACGGATTTTTAGTATCATTATGACAGCGTATACATTTATGGCAATAGTAGAATTTCTGTAAGAAAATTATAAGATATTCTGCATTGCATTTTTATACAACCGTGCTATACTAATTAAGACAGAGAACTTAGATGTTCATAGAGTTGAAATAAATATTAATTCTATGGAACAAGGTTAATTCCAAAGGGGGAGTCATCACAAATGGCAGCCGAAAAAAGAATGGATCCAAAAGATGAGCAGCAGTTTCTGGATCTCGTTAAAGAAATAGTAGAACATCCAAAGTACACAAAGTTAAAAGAATATATACAGCATGGTGAAACAACCGTTTATGAACATAGTCTGGCAGTGGCATATTTAAGTTACTGGATTGCACTGAAATATGGCTGGCAGGTTCAAATGAAGGAATTGGTCCGAGGGGCACTTCTTCATGATTACTTTTTATATGACTGGCATGAGAAGAGCGCAGACCACCGCTTTCATGGTTTTACACATCCGGGCAGGGCGCTGAGAAATGCCTGCGCGGAATTTGATCTGTCACAGATTGAAAAAGATGTGATCAGAAAACATATGTTTCCACTTACACCAATTCCGCCTCGATATCGTGAGACGGCTATTGTGTGCATGGCGGATAAGATTTGTTCCGTATATGAAACATTCCACATGACGTTATTTGGAGAACTGTATCCGGTATCTTAAGCTGCAGAGGTGTGCAGATGTCTCTCCAGGCGTTCTTAAAAATATAGGCAGTCAGCTTCCTTTGGAGGCTGCTGCCTATATTTTTGTGGACTGATTATTTGTCTGGGTAATTTTGACAGTATAATTTCATCATACAAATGGATAAACATATCCCTCTATCGGATCAGTGGGGGTAATCTTTGTAACATGGATCTGAGGTTCTTTCAAAGTTATATCGTTGTATTGATATTCACCTATGGAAAGGTTACCTTCAACGGTTACCCAGGATTCGCTCTCAAGTTCAGAGGCCTTGTCATAGATACAACGGAGACCTGTGGGGGATACGTCGGCAATACAGCATGTCATGGCAAGCCGTGAAACTGTAAATTCATTTTCTTTTGGAATTTTAAAATCATTCATAACGTAGCCTGTTATTACGACAGTATATCCTTCATACTGTACGCCGTTGGAGTCCATTTCGGCAAGCCATAATGCGAAATCTTTATTTGAGACTGTGATTCTTTTATTCTGTACATCCAGCCCTGGAAGACTTGAGAAATCCTCAGCCGCGGATGAGTTTTGAGAGTCCAGTGCCCCGGACTCCTTATCGCTCACATCCTCTATTCCAGATTTGTCCCCATTTTCCTGTGATCCGGTGCCCCCCATGCTTAATGCCCCGGAAAAAGGCTTCGCTTCTGTGACCGTGGGCATACTGCTTCCACGGCTGAAATTTTCTGTAACATCCGAAATTTCCAGGGGCGAGTGAGGAAGTAAAAGCATTATAACGGGGACTGCCAAAACAAGACAATGCATGGACCTTATTTTATATTGGGGCTGAAACAGACGCAGCAAACCGGTGAGTGCCCATATTCCCAGTACAATTGCTGAAAAATAAAGATAGGGTTTCATTCTGGGCGTTACATAGGAGAGATATTTTTCACTGCGGATCAAATAGACCAGTAGTCCGGCAAAAAATCCGCAGAACAGGGATTCCAGTAATACCTGTGGATTGAACGCTCTTATCCTTATCTGCATCTATATCCCTCCTATCTGATAAAATAAAAACACGACAGCAAAACAAATCAAAAATGACGTGAACAGCAAACGAATGATAAAACGTTTCGAAAATCCGGAGGAAAGCATCAGCAGATTTTTAATATCCATCATGGGACCAAAGATAAGGAATCCCATAATCGCCATCATTGGAAACTGAGCAGAGAAACTTCGTGCCACAATTGCATCTGAGGAGGAACACAGGGAAAGAACAAACGCCATAACCATCATGATTATTGTAGATACAGCGTCCCCTGCTTTGCCCTGGGAAATTACTAACATACCGGTTCCCAGTCCCTGAAAAACAGAAGTAACAAAAGAGCCAAGTATCAGATATTTGCCCACATCAAAAAATTCTGCCTGTGCATGACGCAGAAAAAATTCAATTTTGGCACGGGGAACGGATATGGAACTGATTCCCTGATAGCATCCGCAGCTGCACATGACACCATCAAATCTTCCGTTTGGCAAGTCCTGTTTATGGGTATGAAAGACTGCAAAGCTAAGCCCGATAGCCACCGCTGCAAAACCTCCCATACCGATACGTCCCGCTACAACTGCCAGATTCCCACCGAATGCATAATAAGTGGATAAAATGGCTACTGGATTTATCACCGGTGCAGCCAGCATAAATGTAACGGCGGCTGGCAGAGGAACGCCCTTTCGCACCAGGCTTCTGAAAATGGGAATGGAAGCACAGTCACATACAGGCAGGCAAAATCCCCCAGCCACAGCAGCCAGCATTCCTCCGGCGAGTGATTTAGGAAAATGCTTTTCAATCCAGGATCTGGGAACAAAGATCTGGATAATGGAGGATAGAAGCACCCCCAGCAGCAGAAAAGGAATTGCCTGGAGTATAATGCCCAGAAATACATTTATGATAGTATTGGCAGAGAAAGAAAGCTGATCGAGAACGGGTTTTGTCAAAAAATATGCAGCGGTCAGAAAAAGCAGTGATCTAAAAAAAGAGTAGACCGGTGAAGGCTTTTTCTCCATAACCCACTTATATAAGTTGACGGGACAGGTTTCTTTCAGTTTAAATACAGGTACGCCGGGATTTATATTTTTGATCATATGGCGCATCCGTTGGTACGTTCCCGTACCGGAGTTTTTCTGTGAAATGCGCAGGATAACGGCATCACTGTTTGCAATCTGTTCGGGCAGAGAGGTTCCGGTTCTGCCCAGGATTTCTTCTAAACCAGAGACATCAGCAAAATGAATCACTTTCTGTATTCTCAAGCTGCGCAGTAAAGTGCTCTGGAAAAAATCCTGCAGGAGAGAAAAGGGTGTTACGCCATTCCATTCAATCCATATTTCATCCGGTGCCTGTTCTTTTACGCATCTGTAAATTGCCCGTATCATCTGATCAGGCGGTCCTTCCAACTCCTTTTTTGAGAAACATTTGCAGATGCAATAATCATTGGTACCTTGAAATTCTTCTTCACCGGATTCAAACTGCAGCAGTAAAGTCTTAATTTTACTCCGGTCATACCTGTTCAGCATGGCATTTAGAAAAGTGGTTTTACCGGCATATAAAAAACCGGTTACCACATATACAGGTATCGTCATGGCCTAATTCCCATCGAACAGGCCGGCTAATTCCTGTTGGTTTAACCCCCGTCCAATAATACAAATCGTGCTGCCGCCGGACGAACATTCCTTCAGTTGTACACTGCCAGGTACATACTGAACATTGACATAGCCTCCCGCAGTACGTACAATTCCTTTGGCGCGCAGAACAGTTCCTGCTGCCTTTTTCTCCATCCGCCATATCCGCCGCTGCAAATCGAATGTATTGAATACTCTGGTGGTATGTATCGTCACCGTATCAAAAACATCTTCCGCCATATGGCGGCTGGCGCAGCAGCAGGAGACTTGTCCGTTTTCATCTGTATGGCAGTCGTCACTGTGCTGGGATTCAGGTACGCATCTTTGTTCAGAAGCGTGGCTGCATTGGCGTCGTTTTCCCGGATTATCCTTCTCCGATTTTTTGAATTTATGGTTTTGTTCCAGTGCCAGAATTCGGGAGGTATTGAGTGTCTTCCATGAATCAGACAGGATTTTGGCATGTGGATTTAAACTGCTTATAAGTCGTTGTGCACTTGTGACTTTGCCTGGAAAATCTTCCGTTCGGCTGAGAAGAATCGTTTCAGCATTTGTGATCTGATCCTCAAAGAATTCTCCAAAGTTTTCTAGATAAATTGCACAACGCTTTACATCAGCAACCGTTATAGTTTTTTTGATTTTCGCAAGAGAACAGATCTTGGGGCTTGTGCAAACTTTGGTAATATCAGATAACTTTCCCACGCCGGATGGTTCAATCAGGATTATATCCGGATGAAACTGTATCAGAAGATCTTGCATTGCTTTTGCGAAATCCCCTGACAAACTACAGCAAATGCAGCCGGCATTCATCTCTTTTACCTGGATATTCCCATCGTCCAGCAGTGCTGCATCCACGCTGATATCTCCGAAATCATTTTCAATCAATACAACCTGTTTATCATGGAGTTCCTCTTTTAACATTTTTTGAATCAATGTGGTTTTCCCGGCGCCTAAAAATCCTGAAATAATATATATATCAGTCATCGTTCTCCTCCTTTTCCTGTTCCTGTTCCTTCATTCCTTAAAGTCCATCTTTGATCATATATATTACCAGAGAAATTTAATTATTCATGGATGTTTATAACGATTGAATCAGCTATTTCTATTTCATGACATGAAACTGTCTTTTTAATACATGGTTGGCAATATTCCCGCACTTCTAAGTTATAATATTTATCCCGAACATAAGGATTAAGCCGTCAGTTCTGGTAAGGAAAAGAGAATACATCAGGAGGAAAGAAAATGGATGAGTATGAAAGAAGTGCAGATCCGTATGGAAACAGTGTAGACCCGTATGGAAACAGTGTAGATCCGCATGAAAAAAGTAAGGAGCCGTTTCAAAGAAATGTGGATACCTATGAAAAAAGTATGGATACATTTGGAGGAAGTACGGATAACTATGAAAGTAGTACGAATACCTATACAGGAGATGCCAGCACGCAGTATGGAAATCAGCGGATACAGCAGGTGGAAGAAAAAAAGGAAAATATTATTGCCGGTATCGTAGGGGCGTTTCTGGGAACGCTGATTGGTTTGTTATGTATCGTTATAGTTGACCAGCTTGGATATATGGCGTCAATCTCAGGTGTGGTGATGGGTGTTTGTGCTATTAAAGGATATCAGCTGCTTGCCGGGAAGATGAGCCTGAAAGGAATTGTTATTTCATCAGTTTTTATGATCTGTGTAGTTTACGTAAGCCAGCAGCTCAGCTGGGCAATTGATGCGGCAGATATACTAAATATAGATGTTTTCAGTGCTTTTCGTCTGATTCCCGAGATGATCAGACAGGGAGCCATAGACGGTGGAATTTATGTAAAAGATCTCTTTATGCTGTATGCATTTACTGCATTAGGGGCAGTTCCAACCATATGGAATACCATTAAGACCGTTACAAATAGAAATATTTGATAAATTTCAAAAGATTTCCCCTGGCTGAATTTTGTGACGGAGGCTTGCTGCTTCCACTGGCTTAAAATTCAGCGTAGTAAAATAAAAATATCTTTTTGCGGGTACATGGAATTTGTGCGTATCCCGCAGGAGGATATTTTTTTGTTTTTTCCTGATCGAAGCTGACGGGAAATAAAAAAGGAAGTAAAATCTCCTGCATAGCTAAATAATTGTGCAAAACTAATAATTTTCAATTCCGAATTTCAGCAAATATTTAATTTGGCATCCACTTTAGGTCAAATTCATAGAAAAACCGGTTCCGTCAAAAATTATAACCTGATTTTATCCGAATAATTTTAGATATGGCATTATGTACAAGTATTTTACAAAAATATTCATAAAACCAGTGATATTGACAAAATACAGGAAACGTTATATTATGATATCACGATGTCATGACATAGTAACAAGGAGGAAGAAATGGACAATAAAAAGAAAAGAGTTTTAGATGCAATTTCTCACAGGCAGACAGATCTGGTGCCATGGAATTTTGAGCTGACGCCGGGGGCTGTAGAAAACATAAAAAGATTAGCGGGATGTGAAGATGCATTTGCATATTTAGAAAACCATATGCTGAGGGCCAAGTATAAGAAGAATACCAGGCTTGAAAACGGGAATGAAAAGGATCTCTTTGGAGTGACCTGGATGGCATCCAAAGACGGGGGAGATGTGGGTATCATTGCAGAATATCCGCTGGAAGAGGATGAACTGGGAGACTACCGGTTTCCGGAAGTAGACAAGGAATTTGCGTCCGGTATCTGTGATCAGTTAGAAGCAGATCATGGGGAACATTTTACTATGTTCAGCATTACGATGGGATTTTTTGAACGTTCCTGGAGCCTTCGCGGGATGGAAAATATAATGATTGATATGTGTATTCATGAGCCATTTACCTTTCAGCTCTATGAAAAGATTCTGGATCATCATCTGGAACTCCTGGATACGGTATTGGACAGGGATTTTGACGCAGTGTATTTTGGCGATGACTGGGGACAGCAGCGGAGATCCATCATGGGACCTAATATGTGGAGAAAGTACATAAAACCCGGATTTAAGGAAATGTTTGAGAAGGTAAAAAGCAAAGGAAAGAAAATAGTCCTGCACAGCTGCGGAGATATCGAAGAGTTCTTTCCGGAATTAATTCATATGGGACTGGATGTTTACAATACCGTTCAGCCTGAGATCTATGATTTGAAGAAAATCAAACGGGAATATGGGAAAGATCTGACCTTTTACGGAGGAATTAGTACACAGCAGTTCCTTCCCTATGCATCGGCGGATGAAGTAAAGGAAAAAACAAGAGAGATACTGGACATTATGTTCCGGGATGGCGGATACATATTATCTCCCACCCACACAGCCACACCGGATATACCTGCGGAAAACCTGGTGGCTATGATAGAGGCAGTAAAAAATTATAGATAAAAAAAGAAAAAATGGAGGTAGCAAAATGAAAAAGAAAGTGATTTCTATGGTATTGGCACTGAGTATGGCGGTAAGTCTGATGGCGTGCACTGCAGCAACGGGGGAAACAAAAAACACTGCGCAAAATCAAACGGAGGCACAAACAAAAGCCCAGGCGGAATCTAAGACAGAAGCAGTAAAAGAAAATGCCGGAGAATCAACAGCAGACACCAAAGGCGGTAAAAGTGATCTGAAAATTGGCATGGTAACCTATATGATGGCTCAGGAGTGGTATCAGAATATCGTTGCCGGAGCTCAGGAAAAAGCGGATGCGATCGGAGCGGAATTGACAGTTGCGGATGCCAATAACGACGCCAGCAAACAGGTAGAATTGGTTGAAAATATGATTACGAAAGGCGTAGATGCAATTATTATTTCACCTGTAGATACGAAATCTTTAATTAACGTAGTGAAAAAAGCCCAGGAACAGGGAATAAAGGTTGTGTGCGAATCCAATATGGTAGAGGGTGCAGATACCAGGGTTGGAATTCCGGATAAGGAATGCGGCATTACATCCGGCAACTGGTTTGCAGAGTATGTAAAGGCAAATAATATTGATCCTAAAATTTTAATACTAGGCTATGAGTCATTGGAAAACTGTAAAAACCGTACGGAAGGTTTTAAAGAAGCCCTTGAAAGGTCCGGCATTAAATATGAAATTGTTTCCGAAGTAGACGGCGGGTTCCGGGAAGAATCCATGAATGCAACCATTGATGCTTTAACGGCACATCCGGATATTAACGCAGTATTTGGAATTAATGATGATTCCACATTGGGCGCGGTATCTGCCATCAGACAGGTCGGATCGGGGAATGACTTTGTTACCATGCTCTATGGTGTGGAAGGTGCTGCAGGACGTGAAGCTTTAAAAAGTGATGATTTGGTTACAGCCGGGTTATGCAGTTTCCCGGAATATGTGGGCAGTGTCTGTGTGGATGCGGCAGTAGACGCTGTCGGCGGAAATGCTAAGGAAGAATACATTTCTCCAACTACGGTCATCGAAAAGAAGGATTTCGACCAGTATTTTAGCAAGGACGCAGATTCCTATAAAGTTAATTTTGAAGCGGTAGATAAATTAAATAAATAAGGCGGGTAAAAATTATGCACGAGATTGCAAAGGATAAAATGAAGGCGCTTTTAAAATATGAACAGATGGCGCTGCTGCTCTCACTGATCGGACTATGTATCATTTCAACCATCATCTCTCCGGTGTTTTTAAGTGTGAATAATCTGATGAATGTTCTAAGGACAGCATCCCTGACGGCGATCTGCGCCATGGGTTATATGTTTGTTATTTTGCTGGGAGAGATGGATCTGAGCGTAGGTTCCATGCAGGCAGTTGTAGGGATTGTAAGTGTTATGATACTGAATTTTACCAAAAATGTTCCGGCGGCACTTCTGGGAGGCATTATTACGGGAGCTGTATTGGGATGCATCAACGGACTGCTGGTTACAAAAGCGGGTATTAATTCCCTGATTGCTTCTCTGGGAACAATGGCGATCCTTCGGGGAAGTGCCTATATAATCACAAATGGAATTTCTATCCAGGCAAATATTCCTAGGTTTGAAATCTTGGGAACAGGTTATGTCGGCCCATTTCCAATCCCTTTCCTGATTGCTGTGGTGATCTTTGCAGCCCTGTATTTTGTACTGAATAAAACAGTGTTTGGAAGAAATATTTATGCGGTAGGCGGTAATAATTCTGCAGCCCGGTTATGCGGAATCAATGTGGGACGTATTAAAATGGCAGCATATATCATCGTAGGCGTATTAACAGCGTTGTCCGGCTATATACTTGCATGCCGTCTGAACTCGGCACAGCCCAATGCAGGTGACGGGTTTGAATTTCAGGTGATCTCAGCTGTGGTTTTGGGAGGAGTGAGCCTCTCGGGAGGAAAAGGAAATCTTACAGGGGCAGTAATCGGCGTGTTAATATTAAGCGTATTGTCAAATGTTCTGGTACTGGCAGGGGTTTCCTCCTTTTACCAGGAAGTATCAAGAGGAATTGTAATTTTACTGGCTGTATATATTGATTCCAGAAATAAACGTATGGCGGAAAAGAAGATTCTGATGGGAAAAAAGTAAACTGCCAAGGAGGAATGATGGCATGGAAAACAATTCGTATAAGCCTGTATTACAGTTAAAAAATATACATAAAAGATTTCCCGGAGTTTATGCACTGAAAGATGTATCCCTGGATCTTTACCCTGGAGAGGTTCATGCCTTGATGGGAGAGAACGGAGCTGGAAAATCCACTTTAATAAAAGTGATATCGGGGGTATATCAACCGGATGAAGGCTTTATTTATTCCAATGGAAATAAAATTGTGATGGAAAATCCGGCACAGGCAATCAAAGAAAACATCAGCGTGATTTATCAGGAATTAAATCTCGCCCCCAACCTGTCTATTGCAGAGAATATTTTTCTTGGGAATTTTCCTAAAAAGGGCAGCAGAGTGGACTACGACAAGCTTTATGCCGATTCCGCAAAGGTTATGGAAGAGCTGCAGCTGGACCTGGATGTGCGCATGAAGGTATCTTATCTAACCATAGCAAAACAGCAGCTTGTGGAGATCGCAAAATCCATATCCAAACATCCAAAGGTA
>NZ_JAWYAJ010000275.1:0-3017 GCF_034124845.1 Robinsoniella sp. | reverse complement strand
CCTCTATTCGTATCGGTTCACTTTCACTGGAACTGGAAGAACTCCGTTCTAACGTGGTTGGGGCACAGCTTGGTGAAGAAGCGATTTCAAGCAGTTTAATTGCAGGTGCTATTGGTCTTGCAATCGTAATTATTTTCATGATCGTAGTATATCTTCTTCCGGGTATTGTAGCAGGTATTTCACTTTTAATTTACACAGGCCTTATGCTCTTATGCCTGAATGCATTTGATTTAACCCTGACCTTGCCGGGTATTGCAGGTATTATTCTTTCCATAGGTATGGCGGTGGATGCCAACGTTATTATCTATGCCAGAATCCGTGAAGAAGTTGCAGCAGGAAAATCTGTGAAATCTGCAATTAAATCCGGTTTCCAGAAAGCGTTTTCAGCTATTATTGATGGTAATATCACAACCCTTATTGCAGCAGCAGTGCTTGGTTTAATGGGAACAGGAAGCGTGCAGGGATTCGCACAGACACTGGCACTTGGTATCGTGTTATCCATGTTCACCGCACTTGTTATTTCCAGACTGATTATTAATGCTTTCTTTACCCTTGGATTAAAGGGTGAGAAGTTATACGGAAAACAGAAGGAAAGAAAAACAATTAATTTCCTGAGCAAGAAAAATCTCTTCTTTATTGTATCCATTATTCTGATTCTGGTTGGTCCTGCATCTATGATATTCAACAGCGTACAGGGCAATAAATCATTGAACTACAGCCTGGAATTCATGGGTGGTACTTCTACAAATGTAACATTTAAAGAGGATCTGAGTATCGGTGATATTGATTCCAAGGTAAAACCTGTAGTACAGGGAGTAACGGGGGATGCAAATATCCAGACACAGAAAGTAAGCGGAACAAATCAGGTTATTATCAAAACCAGAGAACTGAATCTGGATGAGAGACAGGAATTAAGCGATGCATTGAAGAATGACTTTGATGTGGATACCACACTTATTACAGCAGAAAGTATTTCTTCCACTGTTAGTTCAGAGATGAGAAGCGATGCAATTATAGCGGTAGTTGTTGCTACTATCTGTATGCTGATCTATATCTGGTTCCGCTTTAAAGATCTGCGTTTTGCTACCAGTGCAGTTATTGCACTGCTTCATGATGTATTAGTAGTACTGGCATTCTATGCTCTTGCAAGAGTATCGGTAGGTAATACCTTTATCGCATGTATGCTGACAATTGTCGGTTATTCCATCAATGCCACCATTGTTATTTTCGATAGAATCAGAGAGAATATGGCTGCTATGAAGAATAAAGACAACATTGCAGATATTGTGAATCTGAGTATCACTCAGACCCTTACAAGAAGTATTTATACTTCCCTTACCACATTTATCATGATTGCAGTACTGTTTGTTATGGGAGTTTCTTCCATACGTGAGTTTGCACTGCCTCTGATGGTTGGTATTGTATGCGGAGCTTATTCTTCTGTTTGTATTACCGGTGCACTCTGGTATGTATTGAAAACAAAGATTCAAACAAAGAAAAAGTAATTATAAATAATAAATGTAAGTACCTCTGGTATGCTTGTACCGGGGGTATCTTTCATTTTTAGGTGATATACAAAGGAGAAATGATTTTGGAGAAATGGTTTGTCACAGCAAAAAGAGCCGATTTTCAGCAGATATCCGGTAAATTTGGAATTAATCCGGTCACCGCCAGGATTATCCGAAACCGGGATATTATCGGTGATGAAGCGATTCAGGAATATTTAAACGGTGGAATGAAGGATCTTCATGATCCGAAACTTTTATATGGAGCCAGAGAAGCTGTCGCGCTTTTGAACAGTAAGATCAATGAGGGCAGGAAGATCCGTATTATCGGAGATTATGACATTGACGGGGTAAATGCCACCTATATTCTTTATAAGGGGCTGAAACGGTGTAACGCCAATGTAGACTATGAGATACCCGACAGAATGAAGGATGGATACGGGATTAATGAGCAGCTGATTCAGTATGCATACGAGGAAGGTGTGGATACCATTGTGACCTGTGACAATGGAATAGCGGCAATTGACCAAATTGCCTATGCCAAAAAATTGGGTATGACCGTGATTATAACGGATCATCACGAGCTGTTATTTAAAGAAGAAGCAGGGGAAAAGATCTGCCTTCGCCCACAGGCAGATGTCATTATTAATCCAAAACAGCCGGAGTGCAATTATCCGTTTCCGAATCTCTGTGGTGCGGCAGTTGCTTTTAAACTGATCTCCTGTTTATTTGAAGATCATCAGATTCCCCGGGAAGAAGCAGAGGCTTTTATTGAATTTGCCGCAATTGCCACGGTTGGAGATGTTATGGACCTTATCGGTGAAAACCGTATTATCGTCAAAGAGGGACTTAGACGCCTCACTAATACACAGAATAATGGGCTGCGTTCTTTAATAAAAGTAAACGGGCTGGATGAGTCGGATATTTGTGCCTATCATATTGGATTTGTCCTCGGTCCCTGCATCAATGCCAGCGGACGCCTGGATACGGCCAAACGAGCCCTGGCTCTGCTGCTCGCGGAAACAGATGGAGAAGCCCTACAGATGGCAGAGGAACTAAAAAGCTTAAACGATGAACGTAAGTCCATGACGCTGGAAGGATTTGAAAAGGCAGTGGAACTGGTGGAGACCACAGAGTTAAAAAACGATAAGGTGTTAGTTGTCTATCTGCCGGACTGTCATGAAAGCCTGGCGGGCATTATAGCCGGACGTATCCGTGAGCGTTTCCATAAGCCGGTATTCGTTTTGACTGATGCAGAAGACGGCGTAAAAGGTTCCGGACGTTCCATTGAGGCTTATAACATGTTTGAAGAAATGGTAAAATGCCAGGAATTGTTTACAAAGTTCGGCGGTCATCCAATGGCGGCAGGACTGTCAATCAAAAAAGAAGATGTGGAAAACTTGAGAACCCGTCTAAATGAACTTACCACCCTGACGGAAGAGGACTTTATCCCAAGAGTTTCCATTGACGTAGCTATGCCGATCGATTATATTTCAGAAGAGCTGATCGGGG
>NZ_JAWYAJ010000274.1:0-2144 GCF_034124845.1 Robinsoniella sp. | reverse complement strand
AAATTGGTGGGCATTAACTTCTGATCTGTGTTTTAATACACAAAATGCGCTTTTTAATACATTTTCATCCACTGGATTTTCAAATTATGTTATTTTTGTACTATATATTTGAAATATCTCAGATTTGATTCCATTACAAATAAATCAATATATTCCAAACAACACATTTTTAAATATAGTTTATAAAAAACAAAAGGAGCATAATAATGAATCAGGAAAACCAAAAGCAAGAAGAAAAGATCACAACACCTCAAAATACGGATTTATCAGCGAAGAAAGAAAATCAGAGTTCGGAAAAACACCCGATATCCAACATTGTATCGGAAGCAAAGGAGATTTCTCAACCCACTGAACAAAGCAGCATTATCCCTTCCATCAATGATTTTAAAAAAAATGAGAAAGAGAATCAGTCGGTTAATCCCGAAAAAAAGCAGGAACAATCACAAAATAATAAAGAATCCAGCAAACCTTTTCCTTCTGTCCAGGATATTACATCAAGATCTCCAAAATATGACCCTGAAAGAATGAATAACCACATCCAGAATCTGATTAAAGAAAAAAAGGCACATTTAAAAAAGATTGCAAATTTAGAAGACCAGGTCAATCAATTAAGAAAAGACTTATCAGCAAATAATACACGTGTTCCAAAGACTGAAAAAATGATTGATATCTTCTCTACTGCTCAGGAGAATGCAGAAAAATATTTTGATAATATTAAAAATCTTGCAGATGAAGAGATGGCAAAGGCGAAAAAAACTGCGGATGAAACAATCACAAATGCAAATCAAAAAGCACAACAGGTATTAGCTTTGGCAGAAAAAAAGGCGCTTTACATTCAGGAAAAAGCATCCGAACAGGCATTGGAACTACAGAAAAAAAATGGAATTATGATGCAGGAAACAGAGCGTTATAAATCCTCTATTGAGGCTCAGCTAAACGAAGCAAAAGCCAAAATAGAAACCTCTGAGAACCAGGCAATTGAAAAAGCAGAACGAATTATTATTAAGGCGAAAGAAGATGCGGCAAACATTTTGACAGAAGCAAACATGAAGCTGGAACTGGCTAATAAAAAGCATGACCAGATTATCGACCGTGCCGAAGATCAGGTTGAACATATCGTAAGTTGTGCCCGTACAGAGTATGAAGGTCTGCGCTCTTTGATCGATAAAAGTTCACTTCAATATATTGAATTGTGTAAAGATTTGTCTGATTTTGACTATCTTTACAGTTTCACCGAAACGATAAATTCACAGCCTGAGGAGGATGAAGATGATTCTGAATCCGAGAACAGTGATAATAAAGTGAAATAATTTTTATAGAAAAATCCCCCCGTTATCAATTCAAATATGGATAACGGGAGATTTTTTTATTTCAATTTTTTACCACCAACATGTTTAAACTACATAAAAATAAACATTCAATACATTGAGATAACCAAAAGAAGAAAGTGTGATAAACTACAATAAATAACAGTGCAAAAAAATAACAGGATTAAAGTCCAACAATACTATCAAAAACAATTCTATAATATCTTTTAAGAAAGGAAAATATAAAGGTATATATGTCATTTTAAGCATAAAAAGACAAAAAGAATAGATATTCTAACTTTATATTTATAGGAGCCATATAGATAAATGAAAAATTACTGTGCTATAACATTAAAACGAGAATACAAAAACACACTAAGAACTACACTATTTGTACTAATATGTACGCTTTCTTTTCAGATTATTACCATTTATAATATCAACAAAATTGCAGCTGGTGATATAAAAATATTATTATTTATATCTATATTTTGCATTGTATCGTTTATTTTACAAGTTCATGTTTTCAAGATAAATCTTAAAAAATTAAAAAGTAAAAAAAATACGGAGTTGGTAAAATCAATACTATGCCAATTTCCTGTGAATCATAACAACGATCTGGAATATTTATTTAGTATCTTAAATTCTGATTTTGATCAAACTAAAATTAGTTACGGAAATTATAATTTAGGAAATATATGGATAATGGGAGACTGTTACGGAACAGATGCATCAGTAGCTTTAAAATATAGTAATATTAATAACTATCGATGGACAATTATATATACTGGAAAGTCTTACAAAAGGGGATTAGTCATTAATTGTTTAAACTCAACA
>NZ_JAWYAJ010000273.1:0-7672 GCF_034124845.1 Robinsoniella sp. | reverse complement strand
ACCGTGGAAAACATATTGTAATAACGATATCCGTCAATCTCACTCATTTTGTCCGCAAGGTATGTACCCGCCTTGGAACCGCCTATGATATAAGCATCGTATTCGTCCTGATAATTTTTTACATGTTCTGCTTTAAAGAACCTGCTGTAATTATTGTCATTTACTTCCACAGTACCAAGGTTGTCATAATTACCTCCCCGAAATGAAAAGTATCCGAAAGGATCTACAAAATAATTCATTCCGCAGATAAACCCAAATACTGCCAACACAAATACCAGGAATCCGACTGCCCATTTTTTATACTTCATTCGCTGTCCTCCTAAAACTGAAAGTACAGGAACTGTACTACCTGATTCATTTTACAGATACAAATCGCAAGCAGTGTCCCTGCATATAAGAAATGCAAAGCATTCGGCTTAAATCTCTCCGCCATTGTTTTGGTGGTGGGTGCAAACCAGCAGATCAGAAGCCCGATTACCGTAATCAGCCCTACAGTCTGATGATCCGCCACAAAATTGGAGATCTGATGCCATACCTGGGCGGCACCCAGATCGAACAGCGCTTTAAAGTCAAACATACCTTTATATACCACCCAGGTATCATGCATATTGGATGCCACGAAAATAACCCTTGTAAGCACGATAAAGAAAAAGGTGATAATAACACCAATCAGATATGGCGGTTCTTTTTTATGATAGCTCTGATATGCGCCGATACAAACCAGGACACCATTCATGAGTCCCCAGATAATAAAATTCCAGCCTGCCCCATGCCAGATACCTGATACTAAAAAGGTGACCATGGTAGCTACGTAATAATTACGCCACTTCACACCTTTGCGGAATACATTCTTAAATACATACCCTCCAAGGAATCTGGACAGTGTCATATGCTGTCTCTGCCAGTATACCTTGAAATTACTTGCCCGAAACGGTGCATTGAAGTTCTCCGGCAGCTTTATATTGAAAAACAGTCCCAGTCCGATAGCCATATCCGTATAACCGGACAAGTCAAAATAATAGGATACGGAATATTCTATGGTATAAAACCAGGATTCCCACATGGTTACGGAATCTTTGATAGAGCTGTAGAAATCTGCCGCACTGTTGTTCAGCGGATCTGCCAGCAGCATTTTTTTGCCGCAGCCGATAGCGAATATAAATACGCCCAGCGCAATATTGCGGTAGTTCAATTTCATATTCTCATTATTTTCAAACTGCGGTGTTATTTCTTTGTGGTGTACAATCGGCCCCACTATCAATTGCGGGAAAAATGTTATAAATAACAGATATTCCAGGACACCGTACTCTTTGGTCTCTCCCCGATAGGAATCAACCAGAAATGCAATTAACTGGAATGTGAAAAAGGAAATACCAATCGGCAGCGCTATTCGTTTCAGCAAAAAGTCTGTGCCCGCTATCTGATTGATATTTTCTATAAAGAAATCATAATATTTGTAATAGCCAAGTAATGCAACATTTCCCAGTACACCTATGAGCATAAGGATCTTACGCTCTATCCGGTATGTATCTTTCTGCATCCTGCAGAGAGTTGTTCCAACAATATAATTGGCAAAGATACTTCCCAAAAAGAACGGAAAGAAATCCGAACTGCCCTGGGCATAAAAATACATGGATGCCAGAACCATCCATACCTTTGACAGGTAATAGTAATGGAAGCGATTCAGTATGCCATACACAATTGCCACTACCGGCAGGAATACCAGTATAAATTGATAAGATGAAAAAATCATATAATTCCTCCAGCGCCGCATTTTCTGCGGTTTATTTTACTCCCATTTTTTCCATTGATTCGTTCGGTTTTCCAAAAACCGGAACAATACTTCTTCCATAAGCATCATAATAATGCCTAGGCTGATAATCGTGATAATGGTCACGGATGTATTTGCCGTATTTCTGCCTACGCTTAACACGTAGCCGAGACCCTTGGGCACACCTACCATTTCAGCCGCTATCACTACCCTCCAAGCGAAACCCAGACCCAGCTTGAATCCTGAGACAATGTAAGGGATAATACTGGGTATAATACAGTATTTCACTACCTGCCAGGTATTTGCCTCCATAATACTGAGCACATCATAGAGCTTCTTGTCTACATTTAAAACTCCCTGAAGAGAATTCACTATAATCGGAGACAATGAGCCCATTACAATTATAAAGATCGCTGCATTGTTTCCAAGTCCAAACCATAGGATTGCCAGCGGTACCCATGCAACCCCCGGTATAGGAGAGAAGAATCGAACCAACGGGTAAATAAAATTACGGACACTTTCACTGATGCCCATGATGATTCCCAGGGGCAGCCCGATTGCTACTGCAATTCCAAATCCAATCAGGACACGCTGCATACTGACCCAGATATTGCTGAGCAGATATCCGCTTTTAATCATATCCATAAATTCTGCCGCCACCACACTTGGCATGGGCAGCAGCAGTTTTGCAGTATCCGGATCCAATTTCCCAAACAGCCCCGTTTTTGAAGCAATGCTCCATATGATAATCACGACAATAATGGTTATACAACCCTGTAAAAACGGTTTTGCTTTATACTTCATAAGAATTTAAAACCCTCTCTATTTTTTCTCGTAAAATATTTCTGATTTATCCGGCACTTTGTCAATGTAACCCAAATCTGCTGCCCATTGCAAAGTCTCAAGTGTTCCGGCCTCATCAATATCAAATGTATAATCTATTCTTTCCCGTGCACCCTGGATAGTTGTCTCATCCATGTCCAGCACCTTGCCCAGTACTGCATTTGCTCCCGGATCTGTGTTGATATATTCAACGGTCTTCCTGTAAATATCCAGGAACTTCTCCAGATCTTCCGGGCGGTTATCAATAAAGTCCTGATTTGCCGCCACTACATTAACTGGATAAAAAGCACTGCTTCCAGTCTCTTCTTTAATCTCCTTTGCGGTATCGTAGAGAACTACAATGTCTTCATAATCCTTTTCAGCCTGTGCAGCAAAAGGTTCCCAGGTAATCATTGCATCCACTTCCTTGGTTACCATCAGGACTGTTGCCATATCAGCCGGCTTCATTCCCGGAATCAGAGTAACATCCATATCCGGATCCAGCCCAGCATCACCCAGGATTTTACTTCTTAGCAAAGCGTCCGTTACAGTAGCAATATTCGGTTCTGCAATTGTCTTTCCCTTTAAATCTTCAACCGATGTAATGCCTGTATCCTTTCTGGTCATCAGAACATGACCGCCTCCATTGGCAGAGGCAACAACCTTCATGTCGATACCTTTGGAAATCCAGGTGGCAACCGGTATGACGCCCGACAATGCCACATCCAGTTCTCCTGCCGCAAATGCTTCCATCAGTGCGGAACCATCTGCAAACTGGGTTACTTCTATGGAGATATCGCTTCCTTCAAATAATCCGTTTTCCTGGGCAACAAAAGGTGTTGCTGTTCCCAGTGCTAATATCGAACCCACCCGAATTACATGATCATCCTCTGCCGCTTCATTGCCATCCCCGGTTCCTTCTGAATTCTCTGCCGTCTCCTGAGCAGTACTTTCACCTGATATCTCTCCTGCGTCAGCCGCTTCCCCTGGGGCTGTTTCTGCTGATGATTCTGTTGATGATCCTGCTGTTCCTGCTGATGTGCCTGCTGTCTCTCCCGCTCCGCATCCGCACACAAAAATTGCAGCAGCCGCTGCCATTCCTACTATTTTTTTCCAGTTCTTCATTCCTTTACCCCCAGAGCCTGTCTGCGTACTTGCTCCTGTCCTTTCTTAAATATCTCCACTAGTTTTAATCGTTGAATCTTCCCGTTTCCTCCTTTGGGAATATCCTCTACAAAAAATACCATACGCGGCACTTTATAGCTTGCAATCCTTTCTTTGCAATAGGAAATTACATCCTCTTTTTCCAGAGTGCTGTCTTCCTTTACTTTGATATAAGCAGCTACTTCTTCTCCATACACTGCATCCGGCACACCTACGGTAGCTGCAAGTTCTACCCCATTGATCTGATAAATAACCTCGTCTACTTCCCTTGGAGAGAACTTTTCTCCTGCCCGGTTAATCAGTTCCTTAATCCTACCGTCTAAAAACAGATATCCATCCTCATCCAGATACCCCAGATCTCCCGAATGGAACCACTCTCCGGTAAATGCCTTCTTGGTTTCTTCTTCCTTACGGAAATATCCCCTGGTAATGTTGTCTCCCCTAATCAGAACCTCTCCCAAGCTGCCTGCCGGCAATTCATTCATTTGTGCATCCACGATCTTAATCTCGTTTCCAAAGGTCACACCTACGGAGCCCGGTTTTCTGGCAAGGGGCGGCATGGGATTGGTAGTAATCTGGCTGCAGCCTTCCGTTATGCCATAGGACTCTATAATGGGTATGCTGCACTTCTGTTCAAATTCATTAAGCACAGCTACCGGCAGCGGTGAAGAAGCAGATCTTGCAAAACGCATGGAGCTAAAATTCACATCCTCAGGAATACCTTTTGCAAGCAAATGCGAATACATGGTTGGAACACCGCTGAACCAGGTTGTCTTATATTTTTCAATATCCTTCCAAAAGTTGCGCACACTGAATTTACCGGCTATTACAATACTTCCGCCAGAAAATAAAGGCGTAATCAGAGTAATTACAAGCCCATTAATATGAAACCATGGCAATACGCAGAGTGCCACATCCTCTTCTGTCAGCTGGTGTGCTGACGCAATATGACCTGCCTTCGCCAGCAGGTTTCCATAGCTTAGAATCACACCTTTGGGATGTCCTGTAGTACCTGAAGTATAAAGCAGCATGGCTGTATCTTCTGCTTGCAGATCCGGCTTTGTATCCGGGAATTTCTGCTCCGCCAGCCCTATGTTCAGTAAGACATGACCATCCACCATAGGCCGTTGTTTTACTCGGAATTTTTCTGGGATCGTTTCAACAAATTCTCCAGTCGTAATAATTGCTTTCGCCTGTGAATCCGTAATGAGATAAGAAAGCTCTGCTTCCTTTAAGTATGTATTGACTGGAATTACCACCGCTCCGGTGTCTGTAACTCCAAAAAAGGTAATGGCAAATTCAATACTGTTTTCCATTATAAGTAAGACTTTATCTTCTTTTCGAAGTCCCAATGCCCGAAGATGAAGGCTCATTTCATCAATCTTATCACGCAATTCTATATAGGTAAGGGACCGAAGTGTTCGCGCGCAGGTGACAAAGCGGCGATCCTGGTATTTTTCTGCCATTTCTTCAATCAATGTTCTAAATGTTGCTGTTTCCATTTCTTTACCTCCTGCATACCCCAGATAGGTCTGCGGTACTGCATTAATAAGTAGTTTATACTCCATCCGGTTAGAAACCCTACGGACAGCACTGCCTATTTTGCCATCTGCCGCGTTGTCGCCAGGGCTCCAGCTTTAAGCGCCGATTCCCAGTTCCAGAATTTTGTTTCTGATTGCCTGGAATTCCGGGCTTGTCCTGTTCCTGGGTTTTGGCAGATCCACCGTAATAATCTCCTTTATTTCAGCCGGCGAATTTGTAAATACAACTATCTTGTCAGATAAGTATACAGCTTCTTCACAATCGTGGGTTACGAAGCAAGTGGTAAACTCTTTCCTGCTGCAAAGCCGTACCAGCTCATCCTGTAACTTCATACGTGTGAAGGAGTCCAGCGCTCCAAATGGTTCATCCATCAGCAGAATCTTTGGGTTCATAACTAATGCCCTGGCAATTGCCACTCTCTGCTTCATACCGCCGGATAACTGATTCGGGTATGATTTTTCGAATCCTTTCAGCCCTACCAGATCAATTGCCCAGTCTACCTTTTTCTGTATTCGTTCCTTATCATTTTTTCCAATTTTAAGACCCATGGCTATATTGTGATACACAGTCAACCACGGAAAAAGGACATAATCCTGAAATACCATCATTCTTTCTTTGCTGGGCCCTTTTACAACTTCTCCGCCAATCTCTACCGTTCCTTCCTCTGCATCCAGCAGCCCTGCCATAATTCTAAGCAGCGTAGACTTTCCACATCCGGACGGACCTACAAAAGAAACAAACTCCTGCTTCTCAATACTCAGGGAAAGGTTCTCAAGAATAGCCAGCATTTTTGTGTCATCATTCTTTGTAAAAGATTTTGTAATATTTTTAACTAAGATCGCCATCAATTTCTCCCCAATCATTCCAGAATAGGGATATTTTAGCGAAATATTGTGATGTAAGTTTGTAAAATCCTCACAATTGTAACATTTGCTTAATATCTCTTAACAATATTGATAGAATTTTGAGGATAAAAGAGCATACTTTGATAAGCATAATGAAACTGAATATGGTATATTGTATTTACTGTTCATTGCGCAATACAGGCCATACTAAATAAAGGAGGTGCAAGTTATGCACGCATGGGAGTCCATACAGGCATCTGTAGATTATATTGAAGAACACTTAAACGAAGATTTGCAAATAGAAACATTGGCGAATGTCGCCTCTTTATCTCCCTTTTATTTCCAGAGACTTTTTAACCGCCTCGTTAATAAAACAGTTTTTGATTATATTAAGATGAGAAAGCTGTCAAAGACTTCAGAAATTCTGAAATCCGGTAACAGCCGGATTGTAGATATTGCAATGGAGTACGGTTTTTCCAGCCATTCAAACTTTACACGGGCATTTAAAGAAACTTTTGGTCTCACTCCGGAACAGTATCGTACAGAACCGGTTGTCCTGAACCACTTTGTAAAGCCGGATTTGATCTTAAACTATGTAATGGTAAATGAAAATGTACCTTTGGTCACAGATGGAATGGTTCTGGAAATCTTCCGCAGAAGGCTGGAACAGCCGAGAGTATTTGCCGGTATTGAGGGCGAGATCCCCATTGAACAGCTTATGGGCGGAGAAACTACCGGGGTTGCAGCCGGGGCTAAGCTCTGGGAAAATTTTCACAAAATAAAACCCCGGATTCCAAATCTGCTCCCGGATGGCAATGAACTGGGTGCACTGTATCTGGGAAATGCAAAGGAAGGAAACTGCATCTACATGGCTGGAGCCGAGATCATTCCAGGTACAACCGCGCCGGGATACCAGACCTTTGAAATGCCTGCCTGTGAATACCTGGTCTGCGGGTTTGAAGCCGAAAATATTTCCCAGCTTTACGGGGATGCGGTATTTAAAGCCGATAAATTCATGAACCGCTGGCTGAAACAGCATCAGATACGCACTGCTGCTTTTGGAGTGGAGATGTATTATCCACCATCTCAGGACGCTGCCTATCTGGAGCATTGGTCTATTCCGGAAGTTGATTCATAATTCATATACTTATACGATTTCTAAGCATTAACAATAGAAACTTAATAAAGCTATCCTCTCTTGGCACAGAGGATAGCTATTTTAGTTATGAACCAAATCGACTTTCTTTCTAAATCAAATTCTCCGGGTTCAAGCACTCCAGTTCCGGAACCACAAACTTTCCGTCCTTTCGGATCAATACATCGTCAAAGTAGATTTCCCCGCCGCCATATTCGGCTCTCTGTATCCATACCAGATCCCAGTGAATGGAGGAATGGTTGCCGTTGTACGCATCGTCATAGCAGCTGCCGGGTGTAAAGTGAATGGATCCCATAATCTTCTCGTCGAAGAGAATATCCTTCATTGGTTCCAGAACATAGGGATTTACTCCGATGGCAAATTCACCGATAT
>NZ_JAWYAJ010000272.1:0-3352 GCF_034124845.1 Robinsoniella sp. | reverse complement strand
TACCATCTCCCCGGAAATAATCTCCACCTGTATTTCATAAAACCGGTCTTTTGGCGCCTGTTCCATTACCAGATAATCAAACAAAACCTTGATAAGCTGGTAGCCTTGTTCTATCGCACTTTGCCCCAGAACAAAATCAACGGTACCGTTTTTTAATAAAGTACTTGACTCCGGGAGCAAATCGTGGCATATTAATTTTATACGACTCTTATTATAGGACAGCGACAGAGCGCTGGCAACACCGGCAATTCCTCCGCCAGCCACATAAATACCTTTCAGACCAGGATATTTGTTGCAATATTCCAGTGTGATACGGAAGGCATCTTCTTTCCGATCCTGGTTTTCCTGAATATCGATAATGGAAAGGGGAGTTTTACTTTCCGCAATTCTTGATGTAAATCCCAATAAACGGTCCTGATGGCAGGATAGATTTTTCGTACTAATAATTACGCCGATATCCCCTTCTTCCGGGATAATTTTTTCCATAAGTCCAGCGGCGATCCTGCCGCCTTTGTAATGATCCTGACCGATAAAACAGATCTCGTCAATACCCTCTAATCTGGAATTAAAGGTTACAACAGCAGTTTTGTTTTTGGCTATCTGATTAATTTTAGATTTTACCTGAACATCGTCCATGGGAAGGACTGCCAGACCGGAAATATTCATTGTCTGAAATTCGTTCAGGATACTCATCAGTTCAACAGGATCTAAGGATGAAAGCATCCGGACTGTGATTTCAATCCCAAATTGGGTAAATTCTTTTTCTGCTTTCCGGATTCCTTTTAGCGTATATTGTATGTAGGTATTATATTCCGGAGTTAAAATAATACCCAGTTTATAAGGGTTTTTACTATTTACCAACGCCTTTCCGATCAGGTTAGGCTGATAATTTAATTCTTTTAGAATTGTCAGAATACGTTCTTCAGTTTCTTTCTTTACACCTGGCCGGCGATGGATCACTTTGTCAACAGTTGCACGTGACACATTTGCCAGATCTGCAATTTCTTTGATGGTAACAGCCATAGACTTATACTTCCTTTCCGGCAATTTCTCTTTTTTCATATTAACATAAAATCTCTGTACTGTCTATTCCTTTCAGTAAACCTTATTTCCACATAATGCTGCCGAATCTTACGGAAAATAATTCTAAAAACACTCTTTCTATTTCAGAAAACCGATCTTTGGTATTTAGTAACAAAATCCATGGTTAAAAATAGGTAAAATTAAACTATTGATATAAAATCTATTGCATGTTATGATTTATTTACTAAATGAGCACGAGCACAATTTGAAAGGAGAATTGAAAATGAAATTTGGAGTGTTATATTCCTATTGGGGAAATGAATGGAAATGCAATTATATTGAGACTGCAGGGAAGATACACAAAGCTGGTTTTGACATTATGGAGGTAGGGGCCGGACATCTGTTGGAGATGTCTGAGATACAGCTTAGAGAACTGAAAAACACTTGTGATGAACTTGGGCTGCAGATTACTGCTAACATAGGACCGGCAAAGGATAAGGATGTGGCTTCTTCTAATTCGGCTGTCAGACAGGCGGGCATCACGTACTTGACAGATATCATGAAGAGTATGGCGAAAATAGGAGCTAAGAAAATCGTTGGTGTAATGTATACATACTGGCCCAATGATTTTTCGGACCTTAATAAAGATAAAATATGGAACAGAGGCGTTGATAGTGTGAGAAAAATAGCTGAGACAGCTGAACAACTGGATATAGAAATGTGCCTTGAAGTAGTAAATCGTTTTGAAACACATATTCTCAATACCTGTGAAGAAGGAATAAAGTTTTGCAGGGAAGTTGGATCTTCCAATGTGAAGCTGTTACTGGACACCTTTCATATGAATATTGAAGAAGACAATATTGCAGATGCTGTCCGCAGAGCAGGAAAGTACCTGGGAGAGCTTCATGCAGGGGAAGGAAACCGCAGACTTCCGGGACAGGGCTCCCTGCCCTGGAGTGAAATCGGAAAAGCACTTAAGGAAACCGGCTACGAAGGAAGCGTCGTAATGGAACCATTTGTGAAAATGGGTGGACAGGTAGGAAAAGATATTAAAGTGTGGAGAGACTTAAGCAGAGGGGCAGATGAAGAGAGGCTCAGCAGCGAACTTGCAGATTCACTGGTATTTTTGAAAAACAGTTTTGGCCTTTAAAGCAAGGGCAATCTGAACCTGATAGTGTTTATGTGTAAGCGGTAAAAACAGAAATAAATTAGATTAAAGGAGATTAGTAAAATGGCAGATATATGGATTATGGGAGAGATGATTGTGGAAATTATGCGGACAGAAGAAGGGGTTGCGCTGGATCGCCCGGGCTTATTCAAAGGTCCGTTTCCAAGCGGGGCACCGGCAATCTTTATTGATACGGCAGCAAGGCTGGGATACAGTGCCGGGATTATCGGTGGAGTGGGAAAGGATGATTTTGGGAAAAATATTCTGGATCGCCTGAAAAAGGACGGAGTAGACTGCTCCTTTGTGATGGAAAGCGACACAGGGGCTACCGGAGTTGCATTTGTGACTTATTTTTCGGACGGTTCCAGAAAGTTCATTTTTCATATGGGCAATACTCCGGCAGCAGAAGCGAAAATGCCGCTGAGGGAAGCGCTGAGTGGTGTAAGATTCTTTCATGTAATGGGATGCTCACTTTTGTGTAACAAAACTTTTGCGGGAGAAATTCTGGGTACGATGAAGCTTGCAAAAAGCTTAGGGGCAAAGATTTCTTTTGATCCTAATATACGAAAAGAACTGATGCGTGATCAAGAAGTATCAGAGATTATAAATGAAGTGATGGCGAATACAGACATTTTCTTACCAGGAGTGGATGAACTGCTGCAGATTACCGGTAAAAGTACGGTGGAAGAAGCAGCAGAAGCCTGTTTTGAAAATTCAGAACTGGAGATTCTGGTGTTGAAAAATGGATCCAGAGGATGCAGTATCTATACCAGGGAAGGCAGGTCAGACATCGGTGCATATTCTATTGAGCCCGTGGATGCAACGGGGGCGGGAGACTGTTTTGACGGTGCTTTTATATGTGGGCTGCTGGAAGGTAAAGGTTTAACGGAGGCTGCCAGAATGGCGTCGGCTGCTGGAGCACTGAATACCATGGCATTTGGACCAATGGAGGGAAAGATCAGTCCGGAGTCAGTGAAGGCAATGATGGAGGGAGTAATCAATGAAAAAGGATATAAAACTGGAATTAAGGAATATCTGTAAGAGTTTTCCAGGAGTAAAAGCGCTGGATCACGTTAATATATCTCTGCGCAAGGGAACGGTTCATGCCGTAATGGGAGAAAATGGAGCAGGAAAATCTACCTTGATGAAGATCATCAATGG
>NZ_JAWYAJ010000271.1:0-5385 GCF_034124845.1 Robinsoniella sp. | reverse complement strand
TATTTCAAACTAAAAACAACTCCGCTTCCTGTTTCTTTCTTACTGATTTTTCACTGAAACTTTACTGTTTTCTACTAATAAATTTTAACAGTTTTAGGCTGACCCTTACCTGCAAAAACCTTTTTATAAGCTCTCACTTTTTTGCCAGGCACATCTATTACTGCATTTTTATGAATTCCTTTCAGGCACTGACTGTATGCTTTCCTTAGATTTAAAGATTTGACAACGATAATCTTTAATCCTTTATCACCATAAAATGCCTTTTTACCAATTGTCTTCAATCCACTGCCAATTGTAATCCCTGAAAGTTTTGTACATTTATAAAATGCACTGCTTCCAATGGTTTCTACATATTTTCCAATTGTAACCTTCTTTAATTTCGTATTGCCTTTGAATGCTTTGCTGTTGACCGCCGTTACTTTAAAAGTGAAACCGTTTATTTTCACCGTATCCGGAACCTTAATTGCAGTGAAAGTCTTTTTAACCGGTTTCAGAACTGTAACCGTTCCATTTTTTGCTGCTGATTTTGTTATGCAGTATACCAGATTTCCCACAGTATGGGTCGTCTTCTTAGCGGGTATAACCGGCTTTTTCACAAGGCTCTGTATAGAATCCTTCATCGCTCTTACTGCAGAGTCCACCACTGGCTGCAATTTTTTTACAGGTTTTGCCTCAGCCAGGGATTTCGCAACAGCCAGTGTGTTATCCAGGGATTTCAGGGAAAACTCCGTATACTGGCTTCGGTTTATTGCTGCCGCCTCTTTCATAATTGCATTTAACGCGATAAGATCTGCATATTCTGCTTTAATCTCCGGTTTCTTTTCTTGCAGGGTACAAATAGCATTCATCAGATCCGTTACTGCCTGATTAATCGCCTTTTGATCTGAAAGATCTGTTTTATCCGCTTTACTTAGTGCATCCATCACTCTTTTGTATGATTCCTCTGTATATCTTGACGGATCCAGTTCTTTTGTAACCTTACGGGTTTCTTCCAGAACGGTTAAATTCACTGGTTTATACTGAAGAAGTTCTTTCTGAGCCAACTCTAATGATGCGTAGGCTTCTGCCACCTCTGTTTCTCCGGTCTCCGTTTCGTCTTGCTGCAATACTTTCTCCATTTGCCCAAGCAATGTTTTCATTGGCTGGTAAATATCAGCCGGATACTGTTTTTCCATCTTTTCGCAAAGCTCCGCTAAAGCACGAAGATCATATATCTTTGCCAATTCTGCACGCTTTACTATACCTGATATAGCAGTCAAAAGCCGATCTGCCGCTGTATTCACAACTTCCTGTTCTGCATTTGGATCACGGTGCACAGCTCTTGCAGCTTCCAGCGCTTCTTCATAGTTACTCCAGCTTGCGGCAGTTGTATTGTCCGCCGAATATTCTATTTCCGCTTCTGCTGCTTTAGCCAGCGCTTCTTTTAGAGAAGTTTTATCAGAAACGTCTTTTACATACTGGATCCGGGCATTTGCCCAGTTCACTGAATCACTCTGGTTTGTGGCATTCGTACCACCGCTTCCTGTCTCCGATGCATCAGATACCCATAACTTCATGTATTTATAGCCACTGATACCCACTTCAATATCCTGCGGCACAAAATAAGGTCTGGCACTGCCTCCCTTGTCAGCAGTATAGGCAAGGCTGCTCACATACAGCTCTTCATAGTTTTCTGATTTGTCTGTGGTTTTACTGCCCAAAACTTTAAACTGAACTGATGATGGACGTGTTTTATTAGTTAATACACAGGCATCAAACCCAATCGTGGAACGGAATATTTCACTATTATCCGGAAGCTCGTACACAATTTCGGAACAGGCAGCCGTACCGATTCCTTTTTCAATCGCTTTTGTAGACTCACTGGCTGCAATGGTATTCCAATCATAAATGCCTTCCTGAGCGCTATAGCTCAAATGCATAACTGTTGTGGGTGACCAGGATGCACTTCCATCGTATCTCCGGTCTTTCTGAGGCATATTATACTTTCCCTGTACCTTGTCTTCATCTCCAAACATAGGCGTAGTATCTGACCTGGTTCCCGCATATGCCCATTTCCAGTCCAGATCACTGAGATAAATACTGTCACCTTCTTCCTTGGGTTCTTCAATTACATATGTAAATACCGATACGGTACTGTCTCTATATCCTTCCTTTACCGCAATTGCTTTTATAGTCATAGAAGCTTCCATTTTAACTGGTGCTTCATACCGGAGGGACTCTTTTGTGGGCAGCGATCCATCCGTGGTATAATAAATATCTGCACCCACTGTAGCTGTGGACAGCACCACTTCCTGTTCTCCATAATAAGAACCCTCTTTCAGGGATGAAACAGGTGCCTGTACCTGCTTTTCCACCTCTGCTCCATCTTCCCCAATTTTATATTCAAAAATCCTAACCGGCCCATCAATCATTCCATCTTTATAAGAAATAGCTGTTACCTTTGTATCTTCCGTTATAAGCAGTGGAATGTCTTGCCGGTAGTAAGCCGTATACAGCCTGGGGGTTCTGCCGCTTATGGTATACTTCACCACAGCCCCCGGAGTCTCTGTTTCTAACTTCACTTCAAACGGTTCTTTATAGGTACCGGGTTTAACACTGGCTGTAGCCGGTGCTGTCCGGTTTTCCTTGGAATCTCCGATAATAAAATTAAACCATCCGTAATTAGAAGCGGTAAGTCCGTCTGCCGATGCCATTACTTTTAAGTTCGTGCTCTTATCCAGAATCATTGGTCCGGTATATTTCTGTGATCCGGTACCTGGGTTTTTACCATCTGTGGTATAGTAGATTTCTGCATTTGGTGTCCTGGTTTTTAATTCTACTGTAACAGGCTCCTGATAAATCCCACCCATACCTGCTGTTCCATTTACTTCCACATACGGTGTCAGTACTCTTTTTGTCTGATCCGTAAACCGGTAAGTAAAAGTACGTACCTCACTGGCGGCATCTCCCTTACAGGCAATTGCCTTAACGGTCGTATCGCTGTTCAGAGTCAATGGCGATGAGGTATTATAGTGTATGGACGTTTTTGATTCCCCAGAGGGTTCTGTTCCATCAATGGTGAAATAAATCTCTGCATCCTGCGTATCCGATGTCAGGTAAACTGCCTGGGTTGAAGTATAGTGATCCGGCTGGGATATTGCACGTACCGGACTTACACCAGCATTTTTAATTTTATAGTCCAGGTGAATCACATCACTGGTAAGCATTCCATCTTTCATCGCTGCCGCTTTTATAACCATGCTGTCCGATACAAGGATCGGGGCCGGATTTGTACTGTTTTCACTATAGTACAGGGATGTTTCATTCGGTTCACTGCCATCCGTAGTATAAAAAATATCTGCATCACTGGTATCTGTATGCAAAAATACCTTGATAGGTCCATCGTAAGTTCCGCTTTCTTTATCTGCTGTAACCGGCGCAATCTTCTTAAGGCTGCCCTGAACCTGCACGTTACACACTGCCTGAATATTCCCATCTAAAGTAGTTCCGGTAATAACTGCAGACCCTTCTGTCATTCCGGTCACTATAGCACTGTTAGAAACCTCCGCTATCTGAGGATTACTGCTTTCCCAGCGGATTCCTTTATCCGTGGCATCATATGGCTGTATCTGTGCATGGAGTTTTTTACGGTCTCCTGCCTGTATTGTTATATCGTTTTCTTCAATGTTTAACTCTTCTGCCGGTTTATAAATTCTGGATACATCAGTCCCTGCAGGCACTACCGAATATCCTTTGCCCGCTCCTATTGATAATGTTATGCTGCCGGATGTAATATCCACATTTGTGAGTACCTGCTGTGTCAGACCTTCTTTTGTAATCTGATATACATCAGCATGGGTAACTTCTTTCCACCCTTTTGGAAATTCCCATGTCCGATCGGTATAACCGTTTTTACTGTACGCAATCACTTCCGGATAATCGTTATTCCAAAGTGCAGGGATAAAATAATCCGTTCCTTCTGCGAGTACCTTGTTATCTTCTTTAATTACAACTCCTTTTACTGTATTTTCTGAAGTTACTCCATCCGAAAACTGTACGCCTGATGCAGAAGCAGAAATACGGTCAAAACTGTTTAAATACTGCCAGGGCAGCGTAGTTGTGGCAAAATCTGCAAGCCATCCATCTGCACTTTTTCCCGGCTGCAGATTACCTTCCGGTGTATGGGAAGTACCAAATAGTTCAGATCCGCCGTCGCCCCCGGTATACAACGCTGCAGGTATGGACATATTCCAGTTTATATCTGCTTTTCTAAAATGCCATGCCATTGCCTGGAGACCTATAAAAGCCTCATTGCCGGATACATCGCTTGGACGATAGCTGTCCACAAATTCTGATGTTAAATCTAATCCCAGTGTCCTCCAGTACTGGAACATCTTGCGCATGCTTTCAATATCTGTGGAACGGCTGTATCCATACTTATCCTGAGCATACTGGCTCATAGGTTCGGCTGCTCCGAATCCTGTTGTGGACTGAGGTACTACGATATGAAAAGCATCGGAATGGATGGTATGCCCTTCAGCCAATGTGGGATAAGTTTCAATCAGACGTTCCATTCTGCGCTGCATGGTTTTCAGCTCCCAGTCACGGGTATAAGAAATAACACCGCCTTCTCCATATACCGTCTGACCGCCATCCTTTCTCCTTCCCAGAATATCCTTCGCATAATATTCATCATAGAGCGGGCTGTCCGTATATGTAGTGCTCATATTTAGATGGAAGCTCACCGTGGTATTGTATTTTTTTGCTTCCTGCATAAAATAGGCAAGGCTTTCTTTCGCTGTCATTCCCGGTATTTTCAGGTACTCGTCTACTTCGTCCCAGGATGGGTATCCGGTGTCGTGACCGTCTGACTGCCATCCAACCAGATATACAATCTTGGGAATCCCTCTGGTCATGTTATCATATTCTTTTATCACATCCAGAGCCTGTCCAAAATTCATGTTTACCGTATTATTTCTGGCCATCATATGTAAATCCATTTTCATAACCAGTGTTTTGCTATAGTCAATCCAGAAAGGTGTAACCGCAAAGTTCACGTCCTTTGTCAGCGTTCTCTCTCCTGCCTTCACAGAAACTGTTACTTTTCCAGTACCGCCATTCCAGGCTTCTTCCATTCCTTCTTCTACATATTTCTCGTTTTTCAGCGGTGTAATAACCCCATTCTCATCTATGGACGCAATTTCCACGCCGCCGCTGGAACGAAGAGTCATGATGTCATATGTCACCTGTATACTGGGATCCTGTTCTGTAAATACTTCACCGGTTCCCATATTTGCCTTTACCGATATCTTACCAACCTGACCCCGGTTTTTTACCGGGTTTAAATTAGAATGGTCTATGGATACTTCAATACTTTCCAGCCCTTCATCCCGGAGTTTAAATTCA
>NZ_JAWYAJ010000270.1:0-16864 GCF_034124845.1 Robinsoniella sp. | reverse complement strand
CTTTGCATCCTTTACTTCTTTTGTTGACACAACCATCCGGGTCTTTGTTGTACTGGAAAGGCTGATCCCGGATACCTTTTTTACTTTAACCTTTGTCCACTGGGCATAAATCGTTCGGTTCTTTGCGGATTTAATCTTTTTATCAGACGTAATTTTGCTTCCGCCCTTTTTCTTGGTGTACCATCCTTTAAACTCATATCCTGCCCGTTTGGCAGATGGCAGAGTACCATAGAATGATCCGTATTTTATCGTCTTAGATTCCTTACTTGACTTACCGCCGTTTCCGTTAAACTTCACCACATAATCCAGTTTCGAAGGTATGGTTACCTTATTACCCTTTTTTACCTTATCGTTACCGATGCCCTTTGACTCTACAATTTCGTTGATATTCCTGCAATTCTTTCCGTAATCGAGGGTTAGGCCAGATCCATTAATTCCAGCATTCTGAAAAGCCTTAGAGTAAGCTTCTAATCCATCTATTTCATCGTCTTCCCCATACATCGCATCTTCATAGATCGGTTCTCTCAAATCCGCATTAATAGTAAGTTTCCCTTGAAGATTAACACAGCCATCGAATGTACGTATCATATTATAAACACTCTTCGGGATATCCGGAGCCTGGCGTAAGCTGGTACAGCCTGTAAAAGTCCCCAACATGTCTCTAGCATTATTTGAGATTGTATAAACCTGAGATAAGTTACTGCATCCATAAAACGTATAGCGCATAGCCGTCACGGAATCCGGAATTTCTGTTGCTGTGATCAATGAACTGCACCCCTGGAATGTACGAACCATTTCTTTCACACCACTAGGTATGGACGGTGTCTTTGTTAAACTCTTGCAATTATAGAATGTCATATACAAAGATTTAACCCCTTTTGGTATAGACGGTGCTTTTTTTAAACTTTCACATCCACTGAATGTATTTGTTAAATCTCTTACTTTTTCCGGAATCTTTGGTGCATCTTCCATACTGGTACAATCAGAAAACGTGTAAAATAAACTATTTACATTTCCTGGAAGTACTGGTGCATTCTTTAGTTTCTTACATCCTGAGAAAGTCTCATTTAAATTCGTAACTCCTGAAGGTATTTTAGGGGATTCTATGAGATTTTCACAGCCGGAAAAAGTCTCTTCCATATTTGTGACACCGGATGGTATAGACGGTGCAGACGTAACCTTTACACAGCCTTTCAGATATCCTGCTATATTTTTAACCTTCTTTGGTATGGATGGTGCTTTTTCCAGATTGCTGCATCCTGAAAAAGCATACGATATCCCTTTAGCACTTGCTGGAATTGCCGGTGCCATTGTTATACTGATGCAATCCTGGAATGCTCCATTCAAATACTCCGCTTTTGAAGGTATGTCCGGAATTTCCAGTAAATTCGTACATCCCAAAAAAATATTCGATAAATCAATAGCACTCTCTGGTAAATCAGCCACCTCTTTCAGCGCTGTACATCCGTAAAATGCACTGCTTATATCTTTTAAATTTTTGTTCCTGGGCCAGTCAGAAAATTTCTCCATACTGCTGCAATCCCAAAATACGCTATTCAGATTTACTACGCTGTCAGGGATACCTGTTACAGACTGCAGCTTTCTGCATTTTGCAAATGCATACTGCATATTATTATCTTCAAACTTCACTCCGTTTTCAAACTGAACAGATGTTATCTGACTATTTTTCGCAAATACTCCGTTTTTCCCCCGGTCTCCTGTTTTTCCTACCACAATGCCATACTCCGTATTACTGATTTTTACTTTATTCGGGACAACCACATTGAGATCACTGCCAATATATTTCCGAAGAGTTACCGTCTTCGTCTTTTCATTGACATCATAGTTCCATTTACTTGAAAAATTCTCAGTCTGAACCTGCGTTTCTGTTTCGGTCTTACCTTCAGTGGTTGACTCCGTTTCTTTCGTCCGGTTGAAAACCTCTGTATCCGGCATTTCTTCCGTAACTGTAGCTGCCAGCCCTTCTGTCTCAATTTCATCCGGAATCTCCGTTCCCACTGTGATTCCCCCGGATTCCGGCTCCGTCAGGGATTCCGTCTCCATATTATTATCTGCCTTGCTTTTCTCCCCGGGTTCTTCACGTAGCACATCATTTTCCTTAAGCTCTCCCACATTAGCTGCCTGTTCTGTTTCGCTCTGCAATTCTGCATGATCCGCTAATACAGTGATACCGGAAGTAGAAATGAGCGACGCACTAAGCAGAATGCTCATAATTCGTTTTCCTTGTTTCCATCTTTTCATAACCCACGCTTCCTTTCTGATCGTATGTACAATCTCTGTTCTCACAAAAGTACCGTAAAGTGTACTTATCTGATATACCATTACGAATATCAAATATTTATCACACTTCTACACAGAAAATTATAACATAGTTTCCAGAAATTTAAACCCATTTTTATCAATTTTTACCAGATAATCTATTTGAATTGTCCAAAAACACGCTTTTGTCTACATTTCCTTCCTGATGTGCCACAATTGTAGTACACACAGCATCACCGGTTATGTTGACAGCAGTCCTTACCATGTCCAGAATACGGTCTATCCCCATAATCAGTGCAATCCCTTCTACCGGGAGTCCAACTGCCTGGAAAACCATGGACAGCGTAATCAGCCCCACGCCTGGAACTCCCGCTGTACCAATGGAAGCCAGGGTGGCTGTAGCGATTACAGTCAGATAATCCTGCATGGACAGTCCGATCCCAAAAGCCTGGGCAACGAATACCACCGCTGCTCCCTGCATAATGGCAGTGCCATCCATATTAATCGTAGCTCCCAGTGGTATTGTAAATGAAGAAATCTGCTTGGATACCCCCATTTCGTTTTCCAGCGTTTCAATGGAAAACGGGATCGTAGCATTGGAAGTGGCTGTAGAAAAAGCAAATCCCATGACTGGCAGAAACTTGCGTATAAAGATAAATGGATTCAATCCCGTAAAGAGCTTTAATAAGATCTGATAGGCGCCGAATCCCTGCAATGCCAATGCCAGCAGCACGGCAAGCATATATTTGAGCATAGGAACAAAGGCATCAAAACCAATGCCTGCAAATGTTTTTGCTATGAGACAAAAAACACCCAGAGGCGCTGCTTTCATGACGATGCCTGTCATATCCATCATAATATCGTTGCACTGGCTCAAGAATTGAGAGACTGTGGAAGCCTTTTCTTTGCGCTTTGCCAAAATAACCCCGATGATCAGCGCAAAGAAGATAATCTGCAGCATATTTCCTTCCGCCAGTGCAGACACAGGGTTTTGTGGAATGATTCCCAGCAGAGTGTCTGCAAATCCTACCCGGTTTATCTCAGCTGTTTCCACTTTTTCAATGCTGCCGATATCCAGCCCTCTTCCGGGACTTATGATATTCGCCACACAAAGCGCCAGGGTAATGGCTACTGCTGTGGTAAACAGGTAGAACAGGATTGTTTTTAATCCTACTTTACCAAGGGTTTTTGTATCCCCAATTGCCATACTGCCGCATACCAGAGAGCAAAATACAAGAGGGACGACCAGCATCTGCATCGCCCGAAGAAAACCATTTCCGATCACATAAAACAATCCGTCAATGATCACCGCATCTCGTATGAATCCGGACGGTATCCGGTAATGCAGAATCACACCTGCTGCTGCACCAGCCAAAAGACTGATAAATATCCAGGTGGTAAGTCCTGGTTTTCTAAAGATTTTTTCTCTCATTGTATATGCCCTCTCTTTTCCTCCTCTCTATTATCTCCCATTTTCGTAAAAAAATAACTATCCGGCTGACGGCAGGATCATTTTCTATGAAATGACCGCCGGCAATCCGGATAGTTCTTATCGTTTTTTACTCTGTTTCTTTTTCTTCTTCCTGGGGAGCTGCTAATTCCAGTTCCAGTTCCTCTAACTGCTTCTCATCTACAACCCCAGGCGCTCCGGTCATCAAACAGGATGCATCCTTTACTTTTGGAAATGCAATTACTTCGCGGATACTGTCTTCTTTTGTCATCAGCATGATCAGCCTGTCAAGGCCGAAAGCCAGCCCTGCGTGAGGCGGTACTCCGTATTTAAATGCATTTAACAGGAATCCGAAACGCTCCTCTGCCTGTTCTTTTGTGAAGCCCAGAACTTCAAACATTTTTGCCTGAATATCATTCTGGAAGATTCGGACACTGCCGCCTCCAAGTTCGGTGCCATTTAATACAATGTCATATGCTTTCGCTCTGACAGCACCCGGATCCGTATCAATTTTATCTAAATCTTCTTCCATAGGCATGGTAAATGGATGATGCATTGCCGCAAAGCGCTGCGCATCTTCTGACCACTCCAGAAGTGGGAACTCCGTTACCCAGAGGAATTTATAATCGTCCTTAGAGAGAATTCCCATATTCTTTGCAATCTCAAGGCGAAGATTTCCCAATACATCCCAGACAACCTTATTTTTATCCGCTGCAAATAACAGTAAATCTCCAGGTTCTCCGTCCATGGCTGAAACGATTGCTTTTAATTCCTCTTCTGTCATAAATTTCGCAAAGGAAGACTTAAATGTGCCGTCCGGATTGATCACCAGATAAGCAAGGCCTTTGGCACCATAGCCTTTGGCAAATTCAACCAATGCATCTATTTTCTTACGCGGCATACTTCCCTGCCCTTTGGCATTGATGCCCCGTACACTTCCACCGTTATCAAGAGCCCCTTTAAATACCACGAACCCGCAGTCCTTTACCACTTCCGATATATCATTTAATTCCATGCCAAAACGGATGTCCGGTTTATCAGAGCCGTAACGGTCCATTGCATCCTGCCATGTCATTCTCGGAATCGGAAGGGGAACATCGACACCGATGGCTTCCCTGAAGATCTTCGCAAGCAATCTTTCGTTTACTTCAATGACGTCATCAATGTCTACAAAAGACAGCTCCATATCGCTCTGTGTAAATTCCGGCTGTCTGTCTGCTCGTAAATCCTCATCACGGAAACATTTTGCAATCTGGAAGTAACGGTCATAACCGGAGCACATTAG
Organism: Robinsoniella sp.; assembly: GCF_034124845.1. Classification (NCBI taxonomy): domain Bacteria; kingdom Bacillati; phylum Bacillota; class Clostridia; order Lachnospirales; family Lachnospiraceae; genus Robinsoniella; species Robinsoniella sp. Next base: position 11,849 of record NZ_JAWYAJ010000270.1, on the reverse strand, counting down.
CAGCTGCTTAAACAACTGGGGTGACTGGGGAAGGGCATAGAAGTTACCTGGATGCACACGGCTTGGTACCAGATAATCACGAGCGCCTTCCGGAGTGCTCTTTATTAAAATCGGTGTTTCTATTTCCAGGAAGCCTTCTTCTGCAAGGAAGGTACGTACAGAAGTAGCCACCTTACTTCTTAACATCAGATTTCTCTGAAGATTTGGTCTTCTAAGATCTAAATAGCGGTATTTCAAACGAAGCTCATCCTTGGTCTGGATGTTCTCCTCTACCGGGAAAGGCGGTGTATCTGATTCAGAAAGAATACGAAGTTCCGTAGCGCGAAGCTCCCATTCTCCCGTAGCCAGATGTTCATTTACCGCTCCGGAACGGTTTTCTAAAATTCCTTTGACTGCTATAACAAACTCACTGCGCAGCTTTCCGGCTTTTTCAAATCCCTCTGTACCAATATCATTTTCATCAAATACAATCTGAAGTAACCCGGAACGGTCTCTCAGATCCACAAAGATCAGGCTTCCAAGATTTCTCCTTTTCTGTACCCAGCCCATAGCAATGATCTCGGTACCAATTTCGGTCTTTGTAACCTCGGCACATCTGTGTGTTCTCTTTAGGCCTTTCATTGATTCTGCCATTTAACTTATCCTCCATCATCAAAGCGGATCCTTACATCCACCTTGTTACTTTTTATTCCCGCGAGCAGTCGTCAAACGGACACGCTGTCGCGTCCATTTGGCAACTGCCGCAAGGATCAAAAAACCCGTTGCTTGCAGCGGGGTTTTTGAATTCAATACGATCCAAAACCTGAAAATTCATTTATTCTTTCTGAGAATACCTGCTAAGCAAATAATCCAGGAATATCCGACAAAGCCACTTCTGTCTGTTCTCCGGTTTCCATATCCTTTACTCTAGCCACACCTTTTTCAAGCTCATCAGAACCGATCACAACGGTTTTCTTTGCGCCGATCTTATTTGCATATTTCATCTGTGCTTTCACGCTGCGGTCCATATAATCTGTTTCCACAATTATGCCATGGCTTCTAATTTCATTAACAAGCTTATATGCTTTAGCCTTGGCTTCTTTTCCCAGAATTCCCACATACAATTCAACAGCATCTTCCGCCGGGAGCTGCACACCTTCTTTTTCCAGGAAATATAAAATACGTTCGATTCCCATTCCAAATCCCACAGAGGGAATATCCTGCTTTTCATCAATTTCATGGATCAATCCGTCATAACGTCCGCCGCCGCAGAGTGTAAATCCTTCTGAATTCACAAATTCAAAAACTGTTTTGGTATAGTAGTCCAGTCCCCGTACAATTCCGGTATCTATTTCATAAGGGACATTTAATTCATTTAAAAGCTCCTGCAGTTCCTCAAAATGCTCCCTGCATTCCTCGTCCAGATATTCAATTGTTCTCGGAGCTTTGTCCACAATCGCTTTACAAGTATCTACTTTACAGTCCAGCACGCGAAGGGGATTTTTTAACATTCTTTCACGGCAGGTGGGACATAAATGTTCTTCATGTTCTTTTAAGTACGCAAGGAGGGCATCATTATATGTTTTACGGCATTCCTTGCAGCCGATGCTGTTAATATGAAGCTTTGCATCGGATAATCCCAATTTACGAATCAGTGTGGATACCAGTGAAATGACTTCCACTTCTGCCAGAGGACTTTTGGATCCTACAAATTCCACACCAAACTGATGATGCTGTCTGAGTCTTCCGCTCTGGGGCTTTTCATAACGAAATGCCGGGGTCACATAAAATAATTTGGTAGGTGCCGGCTGGGCATACATGTTGTGCTCCAGGTAAGCTCTCATAACCGGAGAGGTTCCTTCCGGCTTTAAGGTTATACTGCGGTCACCTTTATCCATAAACGTATACATCTCTTTTTGTACCACGTCCGTCGTTTCACCAACTCCACGCTGAAACAGCACCGTGTGTTCAAACATCGGTGTAATGATTTCAGAGATGTGGTACGTCTTAGCAAGGTCTCTTGCAATTTTTTCTACCAGGGTACGTTTGTGCATTTCTTCTCCGTACCAGTCCTGTACTCCTCTGGGTGCCTGTGTAATCATGACAAATCCTCCTAATTTCAATCTTTATATTTTCTCTGTCTAAAGGCATATCTTAAAAATCTTTGCACCAGTCGCCCGGCATAATCATTTTTCAGACCTGCTTTAATATTTCTTCAATTCCATCTTCGTGTATGACTCTTAAAAATGCAAGGAATATTTTCATATCGAAATTCTTTACTTCCGCAATCATCAGTTCTACAGCAGCATCCATTTCAAAAGACCTGCGGTAAGGGCGGTCGGAAGTTAAAGCTGCAAAGACATCACACACTCTTAAAATTCTGGCTCCAATGGGAATCTCATTTTCTGCCAGATTGGATGGATACCCGGTTCCGTCATAGTTTTCATGATGGTGCAGGATACTCTCCAGAACAACCGGGGAATACCCCTCTTTATGCAAAATTGCATAACTGAGCGTAGAGTGTGTACGAACATACCGCATCTCTTCAACCGTTAAGGTTTCTTCTTCCCGGCCATAGATATATTTTGCAAGTTCCATCTTGCCTATATCATGGAGAAATCCTGCAATTGCCATCTCGTGGCAATCATTCTCACACAGCCCCAGTTCTCTGGACACACGGCTAGCCAGATTGCTGACACATATTCCGTGGGCAATCTCTTTTGCAAGATCTATTTGTATGATGTGACATGTTCGTTGTTTACGAGTTTCTGTCATTACAATTCCCCTTCGTATAATAAGAAGCCTTTTCGCTTCCGTTCTATCATTTCATCAATACGTTCGATATAACCTTTAATATCTTTTACATTTTCGATTCGTTCGATATGTTCCTCATCCAGCACAATTTTGGTAGCTGCACCTGCGCCCAATGCCAGGATGCTCTGCTTTTCTTCCATAATCAGAATATTGTAAATGCCCGCCTTATCCGGCTTGGCATACCCTACATTTTCAAAATTTCCAGCCATATTCTTCTGCCGGTACAGATAATAAGGTGACAGTCCGCTTTTGCTGACATAGGCGGCAGTCATGTCCATAATTTCCTGATTAATGGTAAATGTCATTTCTTTATACTGGTCTTTAAACATGTTCAACCTTGCCGCGCGTTTCACAGCAAGGGAATGTACGGTAATACTTTCCGGATCCATCTCCACGACTTCCTGTAAGGTATGTTCAACCTCAGTTTTTCCCTCACCCGGAAGTCCTACAATTAAGTCCATGTTAATATTATCAAATCCTGCTTCCCGTGCCAGCGCAAAGGCTTCTTTGGTCTGCGCTACGGTATGGCGTCTTCCGATAATATTCAGCGTCTTATCATTCATTGTCTGGGGATTAATTGAAATCCGGGTGACCGGATGCTTCCGTATAGCCTGTAACTTTTCCTTGGTAATACTGTCAGGTCTTCCTGCTTCCACCGTATACTCCTGAATTTTACTAAGATCAAAACAGGAATCAATTTTGTTCATGAGACGCGTGATCTGCTCCGGTTCCAGTGTAGTGGGCGTACCGCCCCCTATATAAATCGTGTTAAGTTCACGGTTTTTATAAAGTTTGCCTGCAAACTCCATCTCCCTGCAAAGGGCATCCAGATAGGCGTCCACTTTGTGTTTCCACACGGACAGAGGGCTGGAACTAAACGAACAATAAAGGCAGATGCTTGGACAAAACGGAATACCTATATATAGACTATAACCATTTTTATAATTTATATCCTTTAAAATGTAGCTTTCCCGGTTGGCAATCATCACACTCAATGAAGTTTTTTCATTACTGCAATAATATGTATGACGCATGTATTCCGCTATTTCAGTATTCTTAAGCCCCTGCTCTAACAGCGCCATGGGAATCTTCGTAGGGCGGATACCGGTCAGTGTCCCCCAGGGCAGTTCCTGTCCGGTGCGGGCACTGAGCATCTCATAAAGGAGGCGTTTCAGCCGGTTCTTAGTATCCTTGCGGTCTGCATAATAATCCACCCTGGTGCTGCGGCTGTCCAGTTTCTCACGATCCGGTCCATAAAATGTTATGGTAATGCCGTTGTCACTATAGGAAATGATTATCTGAAGTTCAAAAGTATCTTCCAGCAGATCTTCACCGTAATAGACAGGTACATCCATCCCCGGATAGAATGCTCTCACCAGTGAATGGATATCATATTCGAAATCTTTCTTATTCAATTGTACTGCAATCATCATTGTACCTCCTGCATACCGCAGACCTGTCTGCGGTACTGCACCATTAGAAAGTTTGAAACAATTTTTGCTTCACACTTTTCCCTGTAAAACGCTATTAAGCAAAAGGATTATATTTTTTTTCGTGAGCAATATCTGTCATCGATTCATGACCGGGGCAGACCCTCGTATCTTCCGGCAGAGTGCTTAACAGCCCTTTTACCGATCTTGATAATTCCGCCTGGTTTCCGGTTGGAAAATCTGTTCTGCCGATACTTTCACAAAATAAGGTATCCCCGCTGAATAAGGTCTTTTCTTCCGGCAGGTAATAGCACGCCCCGCCCTTTGTATGTCCCGGTGTATGCAGTACTTTGATTTTGAAGCCCGCAAGTTCTGTCTCTTCCTGATCCTGAAAGAAGCGGTCTGCTTTAACGACAAACGGCAGTCCAAACATGGAGGATAAGTTTAAATTGTTATCCTCTGTGATCACCTTCTCCTGCTCCAATACACAGACCGGAACCTGGAACTCTTTTTTTAAATCCATAGCTGCACCGATATGGTCAAAATGACCATGGGTTAATAAAACAGCTGCCACTTTAACCTGAAGGCTCTTTACCTTCTGTATAATTGCCTGTGCCCTGTCTGCGGGATCAATAATAACAGCTTCTCTATTTTCTTCGTTGACTGCCAGATAACAATTGGTCTGCACCATTCCCAGCACCATCTTCTCGATATGCAGCTTACTCATACTATTTACTCCTTATCCGGTGGTACGTTCAATATCAATCACGCTCTCCACCTGTCTGATTTTTTCAATAAGACTGTTTAATACTTCCCGTCCCGGCACATCAAAGCTCATGGCAATGGTTGCCGTTCCCTGTTTGCTTGTTCTGGAATTCACGCTGGTAACATCAATTTTACGCTCCGTGAAAATCCTGGATATATCAACCAGCAGTCCGGTTCGGTTATTGCCGTAAATCTTAATCTCTGCCGTGTAAAGTCCATTAGATCCTGTCTCTTCCGGCTCCTGCCATTCAGCATCAATAAGGCGAACCCGATCTTCTCCGCCCAGATTAACGATGTTGATACAATCGGTTCTGTGGATAGACACTCCTCTGCCTCTTGTGACAAACCCTACAATTTCATCACCGGGTACCGGACTGCAGCATTTTGAAAAACGTACCGCTACATCATGAATGCCCTTCACCACAATTCCGCTCTTGGTTCTGGCAATGCGGACTTTTTCTTTTGATTCAGCTGCTTCAATAATATTTTCATCCGTGATCTGCTTCTTATGCTGTTTCTGGTACTCTTCCAGAAGTTTGTTCACCACCTGGCCTTCCTTCAGCCCGCCATGTCCAATGGCAGCTAATACCGATTCCCAGTCCCGGAAACCATACTTGCGCATCACGCTTTCCATATATGCCGGCTTAGTAATGTCGCTTACTACAATCGCTTTTGATTTGCAGTACTGGGCGAACATTTCTTTGCCTTTAATAATATTATCTTCTTTCAGTTCGTTCTTAAACCACTGGTTGATTTTATTTTTCGCCTGGGTACTCTTTACAATGCCCAGCCAATCACGGCTCGGACCTCTGGAATTCTGTGAAGTTACAATCTCAATCCGGTCTCCGTTCTGGATCACGTAATCAATATTCACAAGCTTTCCATTTACCCTGGCGCCAATCATCTTATTTCCTACTGCGCTGTGAATGCTGTAAGCAAAATCAATGGGCGTAGAACCATTGGGAAGATTTTTCACATCTCCTGCCGGTGTGAAACAGTATACGTTTTCGGCAAATAAATCCAGATCACTTTTTAAAAGGCTCATGAATTCCTTATTGTCGGACATATCACGCTGCCACTCCAAGATCTGACGCAGCCAGCTCAACTTTTCTTCTTCCTGCTCAGCCACTCCTTTTTTACCGTCGGAGCTTTCTTTATATTTCCAATGGGCAGCAATACCAAATTCTGCCGTCCGATGCATTTCAAAGGTACGAATCTGAATTTCAAAAGGCTGACCGCTGGGGCCAATCAAGGTGGTATGCAGGGATTGGTACATGTTGGGCTTAGGCATAGCGATGTAATCCTTAAAACGCCCCGGAATTGGTTTATACATCTCATGAATGACCCCAAGAGCTGCATAACAATCCTTCACGGTGTCCACAATGATCCGAACTGCAAACAAATCATAGATCTGTTCAATCGTCTTTTGTTGATTGACCATTTTTTTATAGATGCTAAAGAAATGTTTCACCCTCCCATCGATCTGCGCACGGATCCCGGCGCTCTCTACATGGAGGCTGACTTCGTCGACAATACTCTGCACAAACTGTTCCCGCTCTGTTTTACGCAGCGAAACCTTTTCCACAAGGTCATAATACACTTCCGGCTCCAGATATTTCAGAGAAAGATCATCCAGTTCCACTTTAATCTTAGAGATACCAAGCCGCTGGGCAATGGGAGCATAGATATCCATGGTTTCCCTTGCCTTTTCCTTCTGCTTTTCCGGTTTCATATACCTCAGCGTCCGCATATTATGCAGTCTGTCCGCCAGTTTAATCAAAATAACCCGAATGTCTTTCGCCATAGCCAAAAACATTTTACGCAGATTTTCCGCCTGAACCTCAACTTTATCTGCAGAATAGGACAGCTGTCCCAGTTTGGTTACACCATCCACCAGAAGTTCCACCTCTGCGCCAAATTCCCTGCGTACCTCGTCGGAAGTCAGTACCGTGTCTTCCACTACATCATGCAGAAGTCCTGCAACAATGGTTTCCTTATCCAGCTCCAGGTCTGCAAGTATAATTGCTACACTTAAGGGATGGATAATATATGGTTCACCTGATTTCCTCTTCTGATCCTGGTGGGCATCATTCGCAAGATGATACGCCTTTTCAATCAGCGAGATATCGGTAGACGGATGATATTTCCGAACACTGCTGATCAGCTCTTCATACAGAATATCCGGGCTCGTAAAATCAGCCATGCCCTTTATAATGGCATCCGCCTTTTTAATCTTATCTAATTTTTCATTTTTAATCGTCCCATTCATTGGCATTCATATCACCGTCTTCTAATTGTTATATTCGCTATAGTGTGTTTTAAAATTGCTTTCCGGCAGAGTACCTGATATCTGCGTCAGGTATGCATCTGCAACGGCGTAGTGGGCTACGATTAGCTTCACAGACGTGCACCTGGCAAAGATAGCGAGTGCTAGTTTCATAGTTATTAGTACAATGCAGTACTAGATCCCTTCGTAGCAGAGTACTGACTGAACATCGTATCCTTTCAGGCGTTCTCTGCCTTTCAGCCCCGCAAGTTCCATTAAAAATACAATCTTAACCACTTCTCCGCCCAGGTTTTCAATCAGCTTGACGCTGGCTTCTATGGTACCGCCTGTAGCTATTAAATCATCAATGATAACAACCTTTTGTCCTGGCTTTATGGCATCCTTATGAATTTCAATTTCAGCACTGCCATACTCCAGGTCATATTCCTCGGAAATTGTCTCACAGGGTAATTTCCCCTTTTTCCTCACAGGTACAAAGGAAGTATGCAAATTATATGCCAGGGGCATTCCAAAAATGAATCCTCTGGATTCTGTTCCAACAATTACATCCACCGGTATATCTTCAATTAATTCCTGCATGGAATCAATTGCAAGTTTTAATCCGTCTGCATCCTGCAAAATACTGGTAACATCTCTGAAAATAACTCCTGGTTCCGGAAAATCCGGGATACTTCTTACATAATCGTCTAGCTTCTTCATCCTGTTCTCCATTCTAAATTCAATCATTCTTCTTTATTCCCGCGGGCCCAAACGGACACGCTGGCGCATCCATTTAGTGACTGCCTCGAGGTTCAAATACCCCGTTGCTTGCAGCGGGGTTTTTGACTTATCAATTTAACTTATCCATAAGTATATCATTTATCAATCGAATTATCAATTGTAAACTCCTTCAAAATTAGACGCAAAAAAAGATGCAAAATGGTATATTTGCATCTTTTTTCTGTTATAATGTCGTATTATGTGGTTTTTTCAGTCCATAAGTTCCTGGTGCGCAAAAAACGTATCGCAGATCCTAAGCTGCCCATACCGGACTCCGATGCAGAAAATGTCATATTCTGAATTGCGGCTCCAATAGACTGCGCATCTTATAAGTTGTATACAACAAAAAATAGCCTTCACAATAGAAGACTACCAAAAGATAATACATATTAATTTATAAATGCGGAAGATGGGACTTGAACCCACACGGTATTGCTACCACAGGCACCTGAAGCCTGCGCGTCTGCCAATTCCGCCACTTCCGCGTTTTATGTAGTCACTTGCGTAACTTACATGTTACATAATACAATATTTATCACTGCTTGTCAACAAGAATTTTAAATTTTTTCAAAAATTTATACAATAAAAAAATTTTCAACTTTTTTCGATTTTAGTGTTGACATCTATTCTAACCAATGCTATAATTCTATCTGTTCGCAGCTGAGAGTTAAACGTCACAGCGGATATAACTACATAAGCGGGAGTGCTGGAATTGGCAGACAGGCAAGACTAAGGATCTTGTGTATGCATGTACGTGTGGGTTCAAGTCCCATCTCCCGCATAGTTGAAAAGAATACCTTTTAATCAGGTATTCTTTTTTTGTAGTCCAGATTACATTTGGTATCCTCAGCATCAGTAAAAAGATTAACCCCATATAAGAAAATCCAATATGACCTGTCATTTATAACCCCTCCTCACATTCTGTACCCAATATTTCCTTTGCCTCTTTACACCATTGTAAATTTGCCCAATCTGTTTGAATACCCAGTTTCAGTCATCGCGACAGATAATTTCTGCCGTCCGCTGCAATGGTGCAGAACCATTCAAAACCTTTTCATTCTTTACCATACTCTTTACCATACCCTTACCTTTTATTTTTTCCTACCAATTTCTTAATACAATCTAAAGCTTTTTTATAAATGATTTATTTCCTTGCCACACTTCGGACACAAATATTCGTTATACTAAGTATATCAAATAAAGAACAGCGGTTTTACCTAACCCTTTGTTATGTAAGCTGCCGCTGGACTCGAACAAACAACTATCCTATTATTGGTTTATATAAATCTTTTTCATAACTCTGCCAGTACTGTTAAAGTACTGGCCTCCCTCTTTATGGACATTTTATCTGTGATTCCACTTTTTTCCACACATAATAACCAAAAAAATAAGAAATAATATCTCAAAAAAGGAGTGTGCAATATGGAACCTAAAAATACCAACAATAATGATTATAAGTTCGCAGAGATTAATGCTTCATGCAAGAGTGAAATTGACGCTTTGGAAAATTCAATCGGCAATAAGTTAAATAAGCAAATTGCCATTGTTGCTTACGAACAATCTAAAGAAGAAAAATAATACTATGGCTGCCGTATAATAGATTTTGATATACGACAGCCACAGTACTTTATGTTTGAGGGAGCCAGACTGGTAACGTTGTGGGGCATCACCAGCCTGAACGAGTTGTGAAATATACCAGCTATCGCTAATATATTTTGTATATTAACACATTTATACAATTTTCTCAATATCCTAATTTGTAAAATTTTATGTTATAAGTGATAAACTTTCTTGTTATAAAATTACCCTGCCGTCGTAATAGATACGATTTTTCCGGCAGGGCACTCTGATTGTTATTTCCCTTTGTATTTAATTAATGCTTTTTTCTTATTTCCTTGCTTCTTTGCCTGTCAGGAGCCCCCCGGCACCTTTTCAGCACTTATTTAGTGCTAATATGGACTTCATCCTCATATAGTATCCAAGTATTCTATTTACTGTTGTATTTACGCAAATATTCGATTTGCTCACGATCTTCCTGATCTTTGTCTTTTGAATTACCGGATACCTGGCATAAAGCTATTACAAAAACGCCGCTGGCCATTCCGGCAAAAAACAGCCCGAAACCCATCAATATCTCCAATCCCATATGACAATCCCCCTGTAAGAATATACTTCTCTATTTATAATAATATGATAGACATATTTTTTTATACTTAATCACCGAAAGAATTAATTTTTGAGAATAACCACGAAAATCCCGGGGAATTTGAATGCTGCTTTCGTCCCCAGGATTTCATTTTATATTTTTTTCTTTTAAAAGTTAAGAAGCAATTACTTTAATGGTCCATTCATAGCCGTTCTTTGTCCAGACTTTATAGTCATTATCTTTATGATTATAGGTAATATGATCCAATTCAGGACTTGCTTTGACATTTATGATGTTCATATATTCTATGGGATTCAATTCCCAGTTTCTGCTCCTCAGATATGAATCAATTTCGTGACTGTACATTGGATGTCCTCCTGTCTGTGCTTTTTGCTTAATATTTTTTATCTGATGTTCTGCTTGATCTGCCTGATCCGTCTAATCTGTTTTATCTGCTCATCTGTTTTATCTGTTTAATCTGTTTAATCTGCTTGATCTGCTTGATCTGTCCCGCTTGATTTGCTTGACTATTTTATTTGCTGTTTTAATTTGTTAAGTTTTCTTTCTTCTTACTCCTATTTTACCAACCAAATCACATAAATAAAATAGAAATTTTTATCGATTTTAGGTAATATTTTATCTTCTTTTCGAATATTTGCCATTTGAACATAGATATATTCTGCTTTCTACCAGTTTTTCATCATAATAAAAAAAGTCTCCGCATAAACATGCTTAGACTTCCGCTCATATTTTCATTATTTAATTACCTTACTCAAAAAATTAATAATAAAAACTCCCCGAGTTGGGCTCGAACCAACAACCCTTCGGTTAACAGCCGAATGCTCTACCATTGAGCTATCGAGGAATACAAATCATATTATAAACCTTATAGGAAATATGTCAAGAGGGTTTTTGAACTTTTCCTATAATTCCATCGCCTTTTTACGACAAAATTCCCCGAAGATCAAACATCCCCGGGGTATCTAAAACACTATTATGCCAACTTTGTTTTTGCCAGTTCTGCAAGTGTTGCAAAACCTTCTGCATCATTTACAGCCATATCAGCTAAGATTTTTCTGTTCATTTCAACTTCAGCAAGCTTTAAACCATACATAAATTTGCTGTAGGATAATCCATTGATTCTTGCTGCTGCGTTGATACGAGCGATCCATAACTGTCTGAACTGACGTTTTCTTTCTTTTCTTCCTGCATAAGAACTAGTTAATGCTCTCATTACGGACTGTTTTGCTACTTTATACTGTTTAGATCTGGCACCTCTGTACCCTTTTGCCAGCTTTAATGTTCTATTATGTCTTTTTTTAGCGTTCATTCCGCCTTTAATTCTTGCCATGTCTTATTTCCTCCTTCGCCTACTCTTATAAATAAGGTAATATCTTGTTCATGTTTTTGAAATTTGTAGCATCTGTGATGATTGCTTTTCTTAAGTTTCTTTTTCTTTTGGCAGATTTTTTGGTTAAGATATGGCGCTTATAAGCTTTATTTCTTTTTAATTTACCTGTACCTGTTTTTTTGAAACGTTTAGCAGCTGCTCTGCTTGTTTTGATCTTTGGCATTGTATATGTTCCTCCTTATATTTAGACTTATCTATTTTAACTAAAAAATTCTTAACTGCGTTTTTCAGTTAAAAACATCATAATGCTTCTGCCTT
>NZ_JAWYAJ010000269.1:0-5824 GCF_034124845.1 Robinsoniella sp. | reverse complement strand
GAATACCCTGATCCACTAAGGTACTTTTACCGGATCCGCTGACTCCTGTAATGCAGGTAATAGCAAGTACCGGAAATGAAATACTGATATTCTTCAGGTTATTCCCGTTCACTCCTTCCAGACAGACCCATTTATCTTCTGCAATAGCAGGAGTTCTTCCCGGTATGCTTACCAGTTTTTTACCGGAGAGGTAAGCGCCTGTTTCCGACGCCCTATTTTGCATCAGCTCTTTTGGAGTGCCCTGCGCAGTGATATATCCACCTGCTTCCCCCGCTGAAGGACCGATATCAATAATTTTATCGGCTGCAAGCATCACCTGTATGCCATGTTCCACTATGATGACTGTGTTTCCCAGATCCCTTAGTTTCTTTATGAGAGTTAAAAGCTTATGAGTATCTTTGGGATGCAGTCCTGTTGTGGGTTCGTCTAAGATATACAGTATATTGGATATTCCGCTGCTCAGCTGTGTGACCAGCAGCAGCCGCTGCAGTTCTCCGCCGGATAAGGTTGGCGCTGGGCGGTCTAAGGTTAAATAGGAAAGTCCCGCGCTGATATAATCAGATAACCGTTTGTGCATTGTTTTTAGGATTGGAAATACTAAATTCATTTTTACAGGTTCCAGTCTGTCTGGTAATGCCGTAATCCAGTTTCTCAGTTCTTCCAGAGACATTTGAACCACATCCGGAAACCGGGTATCTGCAATGGTAACCATCCGGCTTTCTGCAAAAAGTCTTTCTCCATTACAGGAATCACAGGTTTTAGCTGTCATATAGGTTTCTTCGATTTGTTTTGCCGTATCCTGAGAGCTGGATTGAAGCAGCCGGTGAATGATATGGTATGCACCTTCTACCTTGCGTGTAATCGTTCCGTTTCTTCCATTCCGGTTTTCATAGGTGAAAGAAACCTCTTTTTCCCCTGCGCCAAACAATGCTTTTTCTCTAAATGCCTCAGGAAGGTCTTTCCAGGGGAGTTCCAGATCTATATGCTCATCCATAGCAAGTGCAAGCACTTCTCCCTTCATCCAGTTGGCATTGGGAGATTTCATGAATTTGCGCAGATTGCCCCAAAATGGAGAAGCACCATCTAATAAGGATAATTCAGGATTGGTAATGATCTTATGGACATCTGGCTCCATGGTTCGTCCAAGACCTTTGCATACGGGACACATGCTTTCGGGGTTATTGAAACTGAAGCTGGCAGGGGTTAATTCAAAGAGAACATGGTCGCAGTGATAGCACATTTGTGTGGTCTGAAAGTGCAGCTCATCGGGTGGATTGCCGGGATAAGCAAGCGTCACCGTGATAGCCCCGCTGCCTGTTTTTAATGCTTTTTCAACAGAAGATTTTAACCGGCTGTAATATGAATCGGTACTGTTCATATCTTCTGAGTCCAATTCAGGTACGATGAATGTATCAAATGCAGAATCAGAATGAATTGGACGTACTTCCTGAACAGTTCCGGGGGTACAGTTTTGCAGAAGGCGGATTATCTCAAAGGCGGTAAGGGGTTCAATGGCTTGTCCGCATTCCGGACAGTGCCGGACGCCGATATTAGCAAATAAAGACCGAAGAAGATCATACATATCGCTCATGGTGCCAACCGTGGATCTGGGATTTCTGTTTATATTCCGCTGTGATATGGCGATGGCAGGCGGAAGGCCGGTAATCTGGTCAAATTTAGGCTTATCCATCAGTTTAAACGAAGCGCGTTCAGAAAGGGACATGCTTTCAAAGAAGCGCTGCTGGCTTTCTGCAAATATGGTATCAAAAGCAAGACTTGATTTCCCGCTTCCGCTCACTCCGGTCATGACGGTAATTTTTCCATAGGGGATGGTTACATCAATATTTTTCAGATTATTTTGTCTTGCCCCTTTTATGACAATTCCATCGGCATGTGTTTCCCTATTCTCATCGTCGGAAGTGAGGAAAATATCAGCAGGATCAGGAGCTGTTTCTGTATTTTGATTATCCTTGTATTTTTTCAGAATTTCAACGGAGGATGCCCCGATATGCACCTTTCCGGTCTTTTCAAAACCTCTGTCATCCAGCCACTTCGGCCAATGGGCTAACCATTCTGGCAGACGGCAGTCCTCCACCCGGTCTGCCTCTGGATGATACAGGCTAAAACCCAAAAAAGGAGTTTTGTCAAAGCAATCCAGTTGGGATACTTTAATCCTGCCTTGCGCTTCCTCTATGGATAAGATGCGGGCGGTAGTTAAGGCGATGGGATTGGGACGAACCGGAGAGCGGGATGCGAATACACCGGTTCTGGGTGCATTTTCATAAGGAGGCTGGCAGTCCAGGGTTCTGCGGTAAACCGGTTTGTCAAATTTGTCAAACCACCAGCAGATTTTTATATGGGAATACCCCTCTAAAAGAGCGGCGTAGTCATGAAAATGCTCCGGTATTTCCAGAAAGTAGTCACCCTTTTCCTTATGGATGGTACCAAGCGGCAGAAAACCATTGTATGCCAAAATGCCTGGGGATTCCGGTTTACCTGGGTAATGTGGTGTAAAACAATCTTTGACACAATCTTCATTTGGGAAGTAAGCCTTGATATCATATAACTCCAGAACTTCCTCCTCGATGTGAGAACCATCAATGGTAAGGATGCCGGTTTTTTCATCTGCTTCATAAATCTTCACTGCTTTCTGTGAGAGGCAGGAAGGGATCACATTTGCTGGAGTATGAAGCGGTTTGTAGATGATAATGATGTGGCTGAATTGGGAAATTAATTTCAGACCCTTGCGATATTCGCTTTCCAGGGCAATCCGTTGTTTCCCGTTTTCTTTATAAAGAGTTCCGATAGGGGTGATAAGGTATCCTGTGTTATTTTTAGTCATTTTTCTCCTCCGGTTTCATTTGGATTCACGCAAAATATGACGCACAGTGGTCAGAAAGCAAGTTTCAGACTCTCTGGGTCTCTGGTGGAATGCTTCTACCTTATACCCTCACATCATGTGAGAGTCAAGCGTAAGCTTTTCACCGCTATTTATTGCCGTAAATAAGCCCGGTTTCGGATTGCAGCCATGATAAAAAGAGCTGCAATAAACAATGACAGTATCAGCACGGACTGGGTTCCCTGTAACCATGACTGCCCCTGTACCATGCCATTTACAGTGTGGATAAACCAGCGGATCGGGCTGATTACACTGATTTTCTGCAGCATGGGCGGCATTTTTTCCAAAGCAATAAATGTTCCTCCCAGGAGGGATAACAAGACTGTAAAACAGGCGGCAAACAGATTGACCTGCATTTCCTGACGAAATAAAAATGCCATGCAAGTTCCAAAGGCTGAAACTTTTGTAAAAGGACTTTAGATGGATAGTTACTGCATATAGTTTACGTAACATAATTATGTAAACTATATGCAGTACTATGATTTATAAAAATAATATTATCTATTTTTAAATTAATAGCGTTTAGTGATTGGTTATATAGCAAGCCTTTTAATTTATGAGTTTATTATATCAAGATAGAAGGGAGTTACAAAAGAATATGTGAATAACCTGGTATATTTATAGAATTTGATTAATAGGTATTTATGAGAGTTTATTACCAGGAAACTATGAAAAGAGGGGGGCCATATGTGCACAGCTATGACACTGCAAACTACGGAAGGTGAAACTTTTTTTGGCAGAACAATGGATTTTTCTTTTCCATTAGATCCGGAGCTTTATATTGTGCCCCGAAATTATGTATGGAGCAACAACAAAAGATCAGCTAAAATATTTAATCAATATAGTTTTATGGGAATCGGACAGGATATCTCTGGTTTGATTTTTGTAGACGGGGTAAATGAGATGGGATTTGCCGCGGCTGTACTATATTTTCCGGGATATGCCTATTATGAAGCAGTTGATTATCCCAATACGAACAAAATTTCCATTGCAGCCATCGAATTGGTGAATTTTTTGTTAGGTATGTGTGCGAATGTTTCGCAGGCAAAATCGCTGATGAAAAGGATTACAATCATTGGAGTGGAAGATTCCTTAACGAATTCTATAGCACCGCTTCACTGGATGGTTACAGACAAAAGTGGAAAATCCATGGTAATTGAAAGTACGAAGAGCGGACTTCATCTATATGATAATCCAATCGGCGTACTTTCCAATAGTCCCGATTTTAATTGGCACATGACCAATCTTCGCAATTTCATGAATCTATCCCCAAACCAATCAGAAAATGAAAAGTGGGGGGATGTAGAATTATCGCCATTCGGGCAGGGTAGTGGCACGATTGGTTTACCTGGAGATTACTCGCCGCCATCCAGATTTGTCAGGACATCCTTTCAAAAAAGCCATGTGCCAACTCCATCCAGCAGGAGAGAAGCAGTCATCACCGCTTTTCATATATTGGAAGGTGTCTCGATACCAAAAGGAATTGTCACTACACATCGTGGAACCGATGATTTTACACAATATACAGCATTTATGAATGTCAATACCGGCGAATATTTTTACAAAACCTATTACAATTGTCAAATTATGAGGGCAGAGATGCACAGTGATGAGATTAGTGGTAAGGAACCGGTGTCCCTGGGGAAATTAATGCCTGCCGGTACATGTAACTGAGATTCTTAACAGATGTTTTCGTATCATGTAGGAGAGGTGTTTTTGAGATATAAATATTTTTCTTGGATATTGAGAATAAAACCAGTACTTAGTTTACATAATATAATTATGTAAACTGAAATGCTGGTTTTTATAAATTATGGTGTTTTGGAAATATAGGCTGCCTAAATGTAAAATAATAGGGTAATGAGATGCTGAAGCGCTTTTAGGCGGTACGCAGGTATTTGTTCCGAAATCCAAATCCATTAGGATTTCACACCTCATGATCCGGCATTGTCCGCTTAATATCTGATGGGAGCCAATCGAATTCTATCTGCCAAAAACATTTAGTAAGCTACGTAAAATAATATGAAGTGTAAAATAATATGAAGTGTAAAATATTATGAAGTTAATTTAACTTGGTTATATGAAAAATAAATATAAAGTTCATATAAATATTAGAAGAGTGATTTACAGGATATAAAAAACGATTCGTTTATAAAATAAGCATCTAATTATCATAAATTTATGATTGGCATGAAATTGAATTTGCTTATGAAAGAGATCGAAAATTATGTATGCAGCTAAGATAGCCTTACCCACCAGTTACGCGGACAAATACTAATTTTTCCGCTTAACTAGAGCGTAAACACAATAAATGCATTGGTATTTACATATATATACTGTGCAAATATTGTAATTTCTACTTTCGTGCTAAATCAGCTAACTTAAGAAAATAATGCTTATTATCCTAACAATATCTTTCTAAGTTTGCGCCATTATGTATTCATTCCACTCATGAGCTGTTCGATTGAGCTTGAATTTAATATCCCTTGAGTCTGCATTTCATATCCATTATTTAATCTAAAATATTGCGATACATATAAGCAACGCGGTTACCATAGTTAATACGTGAAATCCGAATTCCGCCTGAGGGGTAAATTTCTCCGTAATGTCCGGATTCATTTATGATAAATCCATTCCCTATGTAGATACCTACATGTCCAACCGGTCCCCAACAGGGATCATTATCTTTATACAATATGAGATCTCCGGCCTGCAGCTGATTTTTGGGTATTTGAACGCCATAACTTAAAAGTGAATCTGTATGGGGATAAATACTGGTTCTGCCTCCAGGTGCCGATACACTATATTTGCCGCCTCCTAATTCATATGCGTATTTGACAATTTTCGAGCAATCGGTTCCATAAATCAACGATGTACCACCCAGAACAAAGGGGGTTCCCAGATAATTAATTGCAAATCTGCATA
>NZ_JAWYAJ010000268.1:0-3696 GCF_034124845.1 Robinsoniella sp. | reverse complement strand
GTCCACGAAGATCTGCATGATATCGGAAAAAATATTTTTAAAAGTATGGCGGAAGCTTCCGGTTTTGAAGTATATGACCTGGGTATCGATGTACCGGTCAGCACTTTTGTAGAAAAGGTGAGGGAAGTAAAGCCGGAAATAGTTGGATTGAGCGGAGTCCTCACTCTGGCAATTGATTCCATGAAAGATACCATCGACGGTCTGAAGAATGCCGGATTAAGAGATGATGTCAAAGTCACAATCGGCGGCGCATGTGCCAGTTATGACACGATGATGGTAACCGGTGCTGATGCCTGGTCTACGAATGCAGCTGAAACGGTAAATGTTTGTCTGGATTGGGTGCGGGGAACTTAAGCGAATGAGGATTACAATCCATTCATTGCAGTAGATGCAACGAAATCAAACCTGGTACAAATGAGGAAATACCAGCTACAGGCCATTTCTTTAGTAACTGGATGATCATTGCTCAAGCGACCTGTTCTGATTATGGCGTAAAAGAACGTACTTGTATCATATGCGATGACTATGATTATCAATTAATTCCAATATTAAAACATCAATGGGAATCAATTTATAGATATGATAAATATCCTTCCTGCAAAGAAAATGGTCAATCCAGTATTCATTGTGTCAATTGCGAAGAGACAAAAAATGAAACTGTGCTATTGAAATATCCTCACAATTATGGATCCTGGATTATGCATTCTAATCCTACTATTTTTAGTGAAGGGCTTAAAATTAAAAAGTGCGTGCGTTGTTCTGATACTTTAGTTCAAACCGTAGATAAGTTATCTGCAAAAGTAAAATTAAATACCACTAATCTTGTGTTGCAGGAAAAAAAGAGTTCCTCCATAGTAAAAATTACAGATTTTACAAAAGGTGATTCTGTGAAAAAATGGACTTCCACAAATACCAGAGTGGCTACGGTCAATAAAAACACCGGAAAAGTATCGGCAAAACGTGTTGGATCCACCTATATTAAAGTAACTATGAAAAGTGGAGCCAGTGCAAAGTATAAACTAACTGTTCAGAAGAAGGCTGTAACAACAAAAAAAATTATATTTACACGGAAAAATATAACTTTGAAAAAAGGTAAAAAAATAACTTTGTTTATCAATCGCACACCAATCAATGCAACTGAAAAAATACGTTATACTTCCTTAAATCCTAAAATTGCTTCTATTACTCAAAAAGGTGTATTAAAAGGTCTTAAGAAAGGATCCACTATCATAACAGCTAAAACTTCGAATAAGAAAACAGCAAAATGCTACATACTAGTTAATTAGTAAAGATATTAAATAATCCCTTCGTTCTTGGTACAATACCAATGCGAAGGGATTTAACAATACTATTTTAAAAATTAACTTCATAAAATCTCGGAATGTTTGCTGTAATAATAATATAATAATAATAGATAGCACTATAACAGCATATCAAAATATTTCTCAATAAACCGCATAGCAATCCCAACAGCCGAAGCTTCCCGTTCATACCGGCAAGTCTGCAGATAAGTAGTATCGTTATCGAATGGATCCAGCTTCACGACCTTCTTATTGAGATCCATAATATACTTTTTCAAATAGCCTCCTACATAACCGCCCAATATGATGTCACAGTCAAATACCATACGCAAGTCGGTCACCAGCACAGCCAGATCTTCCAGATATTTTTCCCAGACTTTCTTTGCGCTTTCATCTCCCGCCTGAAGCAGATCAAAAAACCTTCCAGACTCCCGTTCCCATGGCATGACAGAACGCTTGCAGAGCATTAGACATCTGCACACCCTTTTTTTCCGCAATAGCATTTTGCACCATTTCGTACCAGATTCATATGTCCAAATTCTGCACTTCGGTAATGTTCTCCTGTATAGACCCCTTGGTTGATGTAAACGCAGCCGCCTACCGTATCACTGAGCGAAACATAGACAGCATCCCGATTCCGGTCTGCAAATTCTGCAATTGCTGCAGAGTTTGCATCATTTTCATAGTACACATCAAATTCAAACAGCTGACTTAAATTTTTCAGACTCACATTATTTACTTTCAGAACATGTGAAGTAATTATCATTTGGTTTTGGGCATCTATGATTCCTGGAACCGAAATTCCCACCCCAAGAATTTTATTGCGTTCAATGCCGCTTTCCTTAAGGAAACAAATAAACTCCTCATACAGAACTTCATAATAATCAAGCGTATTTTCATACGAGCTGCGTATTCTCTTCTGACACAATAAATTTCCTTTTAAATCAATAAATACATAACTGATATGATTTCGGGTAATATCAATGCCCGCTGCATACATAATATGATCTGCTATTGACAAACCTTTTGCCTTACGTCCTCCCGTGGACTGATATTCATTCCCTTCGGTTACAATTCCAAGCTGGATAAGCTCCTTTATATTTTTAAATACTGTAGGCATACTCAGATCCAGCTTTGACGCTATTTCAGCTTTAGATATTTCCCCGCTGTCTAAAATGCATTTTGCTATTCTGACTTTATTGGACCGTCTGCTTTCATCCACACCATTTACTACCATACATATTCTCGCTTTCATAAAATGTTATATAAAAGCATTTTATACCAACACCTTACTTTTTGCAAGAAATGCCGCTTATATTTTATAAACTATCTGATTACTGTGCCACATATCCTCCATCTACAATCACATCTGATCCAGTTGTATATCCTGCTGCATCACATGCCAGATACAGGATAGCCGGTATCAATTCTTCCGGTTTACCCATGCGGTGATATGGAATCAGCGGCATCCAGGCATTTTTTAATTCCTGAGGCGTATCCGCTGACATGGGGGTGCCAATATAGCCTGGGCTTAAGCTGTTGACCCGGATTCCGTGCTCTGCCCATTCAATGGCAGTGACCTGGTCATATGCAAGACCCCTGCCTTAGATGCATTATAAGATGCCTGCCACTGCGGAATATTTACAATGGTTCCGGACATAGATGCCATGTTGATAATACTGCCTCTTGTTCCAGAGGCTATCATTCTTCTGCCGGCAGCTCTTGACACAATATATTCCCCGGTCAAATTCACATCAATTACCTGCCTCCACTCATCAATAGAAGCCTCCAACGTATCCTTATGTATACAAATTCCGGCATTGTTAAACACAATGTCTATATGACCAGAACGTTCCATGATGTGATCCATTGCCATCTCTACCGCTGCCTCATCGGTCACATTAGCTGTAATGCTGTATGCTTTTCCTCCCTGGGCTTCAATCATCCTGACCGTTTCAGCGGAATCTGTCTTTCCAATAATCACAACTTCTGCTCCCGCATTTGCCAGCGCAATTGCGATTACCTGACCAATTCCTACTCTTCCTCCGGTAACCAGTGCTGTTTTCCCCTCTAATCCAAAAATACGATCCAAATACATGATCTTTTCTCCTTTCCACCTCACAAAATCTCTTTATATTTTGTATTTCTTTTATAAAAGCTTTTATTTAAGTATTTGTATTATACTATGATATTTTTTCACTGTCAATCCACTAATATGTACAAATTGAATAAGCAATATCACCTGATTTCACCCTGTATCCTATAGCATTTACACAAAAATAGGGTGATACAGCCTCCTGTATCACCCTAATCATCTATGTATCTAATGCGCCTGAGCCTTTTTCTCAAAAAAGCTCGTCTAATAAAATATAATATCGAATCCGATCCCAATCCG
>NZ_JAWYAJ010000267.1:0-6260 GCF_034124845.1 Robinsoniella sp. | reverse complement strand
AGGCTTGCAAAGCTGGAGTGGATGTCTCCCGACCAGACAAGTGCACCGTACTTTTGTGACCCCGCCCATGCGCAGCGAAGAAGATTGATAACCTGCTCCTGTCCCTCCGCTTTCATTCCATCATAAAAAGCCTTGGCGTACATTGCGGGATAAATATTTCCAACCTGCACATTGGGTCCCAGATGATAACGGTAATTGTCAAAATCATATACCGAATACTCTGGTTCGGCTTCGTCCAGCCAGAAAACTTTGATTCCTTTCTCATAATAATTTTCCTTAGCCTTATTCCAGACATAATTTCTCGCATCCGGATTAGTGGCATCAAAATGAATCGTATTCCCATGGAAATCCATAACCATACGAAATCCCCTGTCTGTTCTGATCAGATAGCCCTTTTCCATCATCTCCTTGAAATTCCCGCTTCGGTAATCAACCGTGGGCCAGACAGATACCATGAGTTCTATTCCCATTTCTTTCAGTTCTGCAATCATGCCCTCCGGGTCCGGCCAGTACTTGGGATCAAATTTCCAGTCTCCCTGCAGGGGCCAGTGAAAGTAGTCGATTACGATTACAGAAATCGGTAGCCCCCTTTTTTTGTATTCCCTGGCTGTCCCCAGCAGTTCTTCCTGCGTCTGGTATCTCAGCTTGCACTGCCAGAATCCCATGGCAAACTCCGGCATCATAGGAACTTTTCCGGTAACCGAGGCATATGCCTCTTCTATCTTGGCTGGCGTATCCCCTGCCGTAATCCAATAGTCCAATCCCTTCGTTGACACCGCTTCCCAGCTGGTAATATTCTTTCCAAAAATAACTCTTCCCACCGCCGGATTATTCCACAGAAATCCATATCCCAGAGAAGAAAGTGCAAATGGCACGCTTGCCTGTGAATTTCTCTGTGCCAATTCCAGATCTGTTCCTTTTAAATTCAGGTACGGCTGCTGGTACTGCCCCATTCCATAAATTTTTTCTGCAGGATTGGAGACAAATCTCATGGTCAAACGGTAATCGCCTCCCGGTATGGGACAGAATTCTCTCGCTTCAATCTCCAGCGCGCTGCAATAATCTGCAAATACATCCAGGCGGTTCCGCAAATATTCCTCTAATAAAACCTCACCTTTCTGATTATAAAAGGTCATTTTTCCATATCTGGAGATCACGGCTTTTATATTTCCGTTTGTAATAGAAGCCTGATGTTCTTCAAGTACAGCCTGGGATGGGGACTTTTCCTCCACTTTTAGAAGTGCCCAGTCTTCCGTCGGCATTTCTGCCTGTTTTGTTGCCCGAACCCGGAAACTGTTATCTCCCCAGGGCTCGATCCATAATTTTTCTGCGTCGTAATGGAAGACCAGACGGTTTCCATCCATTTGAAATACTGACATATCTATATTCTCCTGTCTCTAATTTTTAACGCGCTTCAGTATTATCCTTTCACGGCTCCGCTGACCAGCCCGCTGACTATATGTTTCTGCAAAGACATAAATAGAATTACAATGGGCAGAATTAATAAAACTCCATATGCCATTATCATATTCCACCTGGTTCCATACAGCGTAAGGAACTGGTAGATTCCTGCTGTCATCGGCCTCATTGCCTCTTTTGTATTAAAGGTCATGGAATAGGCGAGGTCATTCCACGCCATAATAAATCCAAAGGAAAAAGCAGTCACAATTCCCGGCTTTGAGATGGGGACAATGATTCTGATAAAGGCACTTAACCGGTTGCATCCGTCTATTCTGGCTGCTTCTTCTAATTCTATGGGGCAGTTTAAAAATATGGGCCGCAGCATTAGTATAACAAAAGGCACCGAGACGGTAGCCGTAGATAAGATAGGAGCCAGATAATTATTTAACAGCCCCAGTTTGGAATAGATCAGATACAGGGGTGTGAGCACCAGAGATGCCGGAAGCATCTGGGTTACCAAGAATACCAGCATAAAGAACTTGGACCCTTTTACTTTATACCGCGCCAGTCCGTATGCGGCAGGTACCGAAAGTGCCAGGCAGATGACCATAGATCCAACTGCTACGATTACTGAATTTAAGAAAGGCCTGAATACGGAGCTGCTGCCGGTAAACTGCTGAATATAAGCGGTTAATGTGGGCTGATATGGAATCAGGGTAGGGGGCTTTCTGAAAATCTCCTGATCTATTTTCAGGGAGCTGACAACCACCCAGTAAATAGGGAACAAAAATATAATTACTACCAGAACCGCTATACCATTGTTAATCCGGTTTTTTTGCTTTTCATTGAAATGTATTTTTTTCATTTTACATCACCTCATCATCCGAAATAAATTTAAGATAGACCAGACCTACGATAAACAGGCACAGGAACAGTACATTAGCCGCCGCCGAACCATTTCCGAAGTTAAAATTCTTAAAGGACAGCTGATAGGAGTAAGTAGACAGGACTTCTGTCGCATCTACCGGCCCGCCCGATGTCATTACATAGATCAGATCAAATACCTTGAACGTGAGCACAAATCCCAGAATCAGAACTGACAGGATGGTGGGCTTTAACAGCGGTAGGGTAATATGGAAAAAACGCTGGATTTTATTCGCTCCATCCATGCCTGCGCTCTCATATACATCCTCTGAAATATTCCCAAGTCCGTTGGAAAGAAGAAGCATATTAAACGGAATACCCACCCATGAATTTGCAATAACAACTCCTAACATTGCAGTTTTCCGTTCAATCAGCCAGCCGATGGGTTCCTTTATGAGATGAAGACTCAGCAGAATCTCATTAATTATGCCGTTTCCTTCTGCAAACATAAACTTAAAAGTGAGTGCCGTGACCGTAACCGGCAGCATCCAGCTGATCACGATCAGCCCCCTGGTATAACGGGAAAAAGTGAATTTCTTGGAAAAAAACAAAGCCAGTGCAAAGCCGATTACAAACTGAAATACCAGACATCCTCCCGTATATACAAATGTATTTTTAAAAGAAGTCCAGAATAATGAATCCCCGAAAATATCCCTGTAATTTTTCAACCCCGCAAATGCTTTGCTGTTCTGGGAAATGGTCAGAGCAGTGGCATCCTGAAAGCTGATTATGATGTTGTAAATAATCGGGTAGCCGATTAGTGCCAGCATAAATATCACCGCCGGAAGGATAAACGAATATCCCATCATCATATTCCTTTTGTATTCTCCTGTAATCTTTCTTTTTTTCATAATACCACCTTTAAAAACCCTTTCTGCCATATATTTTCACTGACCTATTCTCTTTAAAGCCACTGTTTCATCCTGCATTTTATGTGAGAACCTGCCGTCATCTTTCCTGTGAATCCAGTACCAGATATCACGCTAGTACCTCCCAGCGTAAATACGCCACTATATAGCACCCGCTATCTGCGCCAGCTGCACGTCTGTGAATCTAGTCGTAGCCCGCTACGCCGTTGATTCACAGACGCACACCTGAAACAAATATCAGGCACTATATATCGACGTATTTACGCCGGGAGGCACTAGGTGTGCACCTGAAAAGCGGCATTGTGGCTGCAAGCTTTGCAGAGATGCACCTGGCGTGCTATAACCTGTAATTATTTATTGAAACTGACTGTTACTTAATCGTAGCATTAATTTCATCCACTGTTTTCTGTGCTTCCTCAAGTGCATCCGGTACTGACTTTTCTCCGGTAAGCGCCTGTTGGATACCTAACTGAATCGCCGTGGAAAGCTCTGTCCATTTCGGATGGGGACCTCTTGCCTGTGCCACTTTCAGCTGTTCCCCAAACACTGCCATTACTTCGTCATCCGGGAAAGTCTCCTCGCCGGATACGTCGGACCTTGGAGAGAATTTTTTAATTTCCCCGCACAGCTTTTTGGATACTTCTTTGCTCTCAAACCAGGTAATAAAGTCCCAGCAGGCATCGATATTGGCATCTTTGGAAACTGCCAGATTCTCTCCTCCTAAAACAGAGGCAAATTCTTTATCTTTTGGAATCATCGCTACACCCCAGTTTTTATCAGGTGCATCATTATCATTCAGGTTATTGGACCAGGGCCCGTTAATCATCATAGATGCCTGGCCTGCAGCAAACTGTTTTTCTATGTCCGTCTGGCCCCAGTTAATAATTTCCTTGCTCATATACCCTTTTTCAATCAGACCGGCTACAAATTCCAATGCACTCTGGGCTTCCGGGGTATTCAGATGCTCAGGATCACCACCTGCCGATAAGAGAAACGGAATGAACTGGAAGGTTGCCTCTTCCGTCTTAATAGCGCTCATCGCCAGTCCATAACGTCCGTCCTTTGTAAGTGCCTCCGCTGCTTTTTCTAATTCATCCCAGGTGGTTGGTACTTCAATATCTGCCTCAGCCAGCTGGTCTTTATCGTAATACAACGCCAGACAGTTACTATTAAAGGGGATACCATATAGCTTATCCTGATAGGTACAGGAATCTATCGGTCCCTCCAGGAACTGGTTTTCTTCCCATGACTGGAATTTTTCTGTAAGATCTGCAAATATTCCCATGGATGCAAAAGAGGAATGGTCGGTACAGTCAATAATTCCAATATCCGGGAGTTCGCCGGATACAGCACCGATGGTGTACTGTTTCAGAAGCTCTTCCCTTGGTACATATTCTGCTTTTACATAAACTTTGTCCTGGGATGCATTGTATTCATTAATGGTATTTTCCAGGGACTCTTTTTCCAGATCCGTTATGTAATGCCAGAGTACCACTTCTTCTTTACCCTCTGCAGATTCACTTTCTCCCTGGGCTGCTGTGCCGTCCCCGTCTGTACCTGCTTCACTTGCAGCATCTGTCCCTGACTCGGTTTTCGTCCCTGATTCTGTCTTTGCCCCTGACTCGGTCTTTGCCCCTCCATCCGTCTGGGTGTCTGCAGCTGCTTTTTCTGCATCGGAAGATCCGGATGAATCTGATGCAGTACTGCATCCAAAAAGTGTCGTTGCTCCCAATGCCATTGCCAGTAAAATTGCTAATCTCCTTTTCATTTGTCCTACCTCCTTTTGATGTCTTTATTATAAGAAATAATTGGAGGAATTAAAATTCCAATTTTATAAGAAAAGTGTAATGTTGGGATTTTGCTGAAGAATTACAAAGCTACGCAGACAAAATTTGAAAATATAGATGCATAAAAAACTTACTTCCATGAGAATATAACAAAAAAGCGATTGTGCTTGCGCACCAATCACCTTTTCTCTTGTTTTTATTGTACCATACATAATCTGCAACAACAAGACTATTTTTTAAGTTTTAGTTGTGCTAGACTTGATGAACAACGGCTATGGACGCTAAAGCCACCCGACGTATTTACGCCGGGTGGCACTAGTACTCCGGTTGAATTTGGTTGAGAGGTGTTTTTTATCATGGAGAATAAACAGTCTGAATTGGAATTAGAAAACAAAAGGCTAGAACAAACGATATCATTAGCAATGGAACAGATAGAAAAGGCAAGACAGAACAATGAAGAGAATAAGTCTGCCATTATATCGGCTAAGAAAGAGATGCGGGAAAATACGTCCCACTCCATATCCGGGCTTTGGTCTTCGGAAGGTTTTGAAGCCCTTGCTGAGTTAAGTCAGTATGTGAATCCGGTTCTGGATAAAATTGCAGACTATGAAGAAGTGGAAAACAAAATATTTCTGTTAGAAAATTTAATAAAGTCGCCTTATTTTGCTCGTATTGATTTTAAGTTTGACGATGAAGATTCTTTTGAAAATATTTATATCGGACGCACTTCTTTAAAAGACACCGCTACACATGAAATGTACATCTATGACTGGCGCTCTCCAATTGCCAGTGTTTTTTACCGTTTTCTGACCGGGCAGGTATATTATGATGCACCCAGCGGGAGAATTACCGGAGAGGTGAATCTAAAGCGGCAGTATGAGATCAATGATGGCAGACTGGAATATTTTTTTGATTCAGATGTTCAGATTGTAGATGAATTTTTAAGACAGTTGTTATCTAAGAATACCTCTTCCAAAATGAAGACAATAATTGAAACCATACAAAAAGAACAGGATCTTGTAATCAGAGACATGGAAAATGATCTGATGATGGTACAGGGTGTAGCCGGAAGCGGCAAAACATCCATAGCCCTTCACAGGGCTGCATACCTGATGTATCAGGATCTGCAGGTAAAACTGTCTGCAAATAATATCATTATTATTTCACCGAACACCCTGTTTGAACAATATATCTCTGATGTATTGCCGGAACTGGGTGAAAGTAATGTTGTATCCATGGTATTCGAAGAAATACTTGAAAAATTATTCCCGAATACACA
>NZ_JAWYAJ010000266.1:0-14850 GCF_034124845.1 Robinsoniella sp. | reverse complement strand
GGATATAGCCTGGAGGATACAAATGTTTAAAAAACTGCACCGTCAAATGACTCTTTTCTGTACACTGGTGACCGGACTGATCCTGGTCGCCATGTCCTGTATCTGTCTGACTATAGCGGAATCCGGTATTAAGGATGTGAGCTATTCTTCATTTATAAATAATTTAAATTCTCTCTATTCCTATCTGGAGAACCAGTCCGTCATTACCCATACCTGGATTGCCCAGATGGAGTACAATTATAATATGCAGATGGAAATCAAAGACACCGGCAACAATCTGGTATTTCAATCCCTAAATCCATCTTCTGAAGGAGAAAAACTTATCACCCAGGCTAAGGACATGGCTTTGCAGACATATGGACTGGATGTTCATAATTTTAATAAAAATAGCGTTCTCTCCAAACATAAAGAATTTAAAATGACCGGATATGACGGGGAACTATACTATGCCTCAGCAGCCCTGATTCCCAAAGTCAGCGGTTATTTAAGCATAACTGTCATTTCTCCCTTTACGACCCAGAAAGCCCAGATTATCCGCCAGCGCTTACTTTTTGTCCTAGTTGACCTGGGCGCTGTTATTCTCCTCGGTATTTTTTCCTGGCTCTTTACAAGACAAATGATCCGCCCGCTGAAAGAAAACCGGGACAAACAGGTTCAATTTATTGCCTCCGCATCCCACGAACTCCGCTCCCCACTCACGGTTATTACAAGCAGCCTGTCTGCCCTGAAAATCGCCGGTAAGGAAGACTTCTTACGCTTTATCCACGCAATGGAATCTGAAGCAGGACGTATGGCAAGGCTGATTAATGACATGCTTACTCTTGCTAACGCAGATGCCAGAAACTGGGCCATTCACCGTGAGCCTGTGGAACTGGACACCCTGGTATTGGAAACTTATGAAAAATTTGAGCCCCAGGCTATTGTTAAAAAACTGAATTTTGCCTTTCATATTCCCGATCAGAAGATGCCTGCGCTTCTCTGTGATCCTGGGCGCATCGGGCAGGTCCTGTCTATATTGCTGGACAATGCATTTGCCTACACCCCGGCAGGTCAAAAAGTGGACATTTCCCTGTCATTTGAGCTCGGGAGATTTCGGATTGCCGTTACCGACACCGGTCCCAGAATAGTGGACAAAAATAAAAAAGCAGTGTTTGACCGTTTTTACCGGGTAGATTCATCCCATAAAGATAAGGAACACTTTGGTCTTGGTTTGTGTATTGCCAGGGAAATTGTAAAATTGCATAAAGGTAAGATCTGGATAGAAGATACACCTGGAGGCGGAACAACTATCATATTCCAGCTGCCGGGAACCTGATAAACACCTGTTTACAGGACAGTTCCCCTCATAAATCCTGACATCATGCAGCCGCCTTTTGCACCGGACCGAATTACCTCATGAATATTATCCGGCGAAATACCGCCGATGGCATATACCGGAATGGATACCAATTTGCATACCTCTTCTAAAAATGCAAGCCCCCGACCGGGAATTCCTTTTTTACAGTCCGTCTGAAAAATGTGTCCGGCAATAAGGTAACCGGCGCCAAGAAGCTGTGCTTCTACAGCTTCTTCGGCACTGTGTACCGATACCCCCACCGACAGGAAGTTCCCCAGTGCACTGTTAGCATACGTCCGGAGTGATTCCATAGAAATCTGCACTTCCGAAATCTGGAGTCTTTTTGCTACTTCAACAAAATGATTGATCACCAGAGGTTTCCCATGCCCGCGGCATATCTCCCAGCATTTTACTGCTAATATTTCATATTCATCCGGTGTAAGATCTTTCTCCCGTAATATGATCTTCTCGATCTCAGGGCGGTCTGCCAGTTCCTTTATTTTATTCATAAAATCCCCGGAACTAAGGGCGCGGTTCGTGATACATAAATACATATTCCACCTCCCATTCTTATACTCTGATATAATCTACATAGACCGGCTGTAATCCATGGGTAATGATTGCCTGCTTTACTTCTTCTACATTTCTGGGATCTGATATCTCAAACTGCTCATCTCCCTTTGCATCTTCCCCATGTCCGCCAACGCTTACCTTTACACCGGCTGAGATCTTTGTGGCACACATGCCAATGACATGATCCCGAAATCCTTCTCTTTCCCTGGTAGATATGGTTATCCCTGCAAATGGCATGAAGAGTCTGTATGCCAGCATTACCTGCAAAAGCTGGGTTTCATGAACATCTTTAGGGTTGATTTTATCATTGTTAATAATAGGACGGAGTCTGGGCGGAGAAAAAGAAATTTCTCCATGGGGATATTTCTGCTGGACCAGATAAGCGTGCATTCCGGTTGCAAAAGCATCCCTGCGAAAATCATCCAATCCAAGAAGGGCACCAAAGGCTACGGATCGCATCCCTCCCTTCAAGGCTCTTTCCTGGGCATTGAAACGATAGGGATAGATGCGCTTCGGTCCGCTTAAGTGCAGCCTCTCATACCTTACGGGATTATAGGTTTCCTGATAGACGCAGACATAATCTGCACCGCATTGATGCAGATATTCATACTCATCGGTATTCAGAGGGTAAATTTCAACCCCTACTAAGGCGAAATACCTGGCTGCTATTCTGACCGCCTCTCCAATATAGGCAACATCAGATGCCTTCCTGGATTCTCCTGTTAACAATAAAATATCCTGCAATCCGGTGGACGCAATATTTTTTAATTCCATTTCTATTTCTTCTATGGAAAGTTTTCCCCGGAGAATACGGTTTTTACAATTGTAACCGCAGTAAATGCAGTTATTTTCACAATAGTTTGCTATATACAAAGGGGTAAAAAGTGACACCGCATTGCCAAAATGTTTGCTTGTCTCTTCCTTTCCTTTTCTTGCCATCTCTTCTAAAAACGGTTCTGCAGCCGGGGAAAGCAGTGCTGCAAAATCTTCGGGAAGCAGGCTTTCTTTTGCCAGCGCCACTTTTACATCTTTGGCGGTGTACACCCCATAATCATAGTTCCTGACCAGTTTTAAAACCTTTTCCATTATATCGGAATGAACATCTTCCATTCCCGGCTGATATTCCATATGATCTGTCTCTTCGGTAATAAATCTGCCGGCTCTTATAACGGAGACCTCCTCCTTGAGATTCTCCGTTTTTTTCTCATTTACTGTACTCATTTTATTTACCTGATATCTGTTTCCCTTTCTTACAATCAAACTGATTGTAGCTGTAAGCTGATGGTGGGAATGAATTTTCAAACACGCTCTAGTCCTGTAAAAATCCGGTTAACGGACTGGACGCTTCCGCCCTCCGGTCCAGTACCCTGCCCGGACCTGCAAGATATGCCATTCTTCCTGATATTACCGCCAGCTTAAACGCTGCTGCCATCTGAGCCACATCTCCGGCTGTTGCAATTGCCGTATTTGCCATAATTGCATCTACTCCCATTTCCATTGCCTCACACGCCTGGGATGGTCTTCCAATCCCTGCATCCACAATGATCGGAAGACTGATCTCTTCCACCAG
This sequence comes from Robinsoniella sp., assembly GCF_034124845.1. Lineage (NCBI taxonomy): Bacteria > Bacillati > Bacillota > Clostridia > Lachnospirales > Lachnospiraceae > Robinsoniella > Robinsoniella sp. Next base: position 11,371 of record NZ_JAWYAJ010000266.1, on the reverse strand, counting down.
CATTTTGATAAATTCTCTGGTGCACAGCCCTTTATTGCTTCCAATTGGCGCTCCCAGGGGCATAATTGCTGCTGCTCCGGCATTTGCCATATCTCTGGCTGCATTTAGGTCCGGATACATATACGGCATTACGATGAACCCTTCCTTTGCCAGTATTTCAGTTGCTTTGATCGTCTCATAATTATCGGGGAGCAGATACTTGGAATCGTGTACCACCTCAATTTTCACAAAATCCCCGCATCCGATTTCCCTTGCCAGACGGGCAATGCGTACGGCCTCTTCAGCGTTTCTGGCACCGGATGTATTGGGCAGTAAAGTTATGCCTTCCGGCATATAATCCAGAATGTTTTCTTCTCCTCCCACATTGGCACGGCGAAGTGCCAGAGTAGCCATTTCCACACCGCCGTTTTTTATAACTTCATTAGTCATCTCCAATGAAAATTTACCGGAACCCAGAATAAACCTGGAATTAAATGCATAACCGCCTATCATTAATTTGTCTTGTGAATTTGTTTCTTTTATTATTTTTATTTCTGTTTTTGTTTCTAACTTTGTTTCCATTTTTTCTTCCATTATTTCTTCCATTTTATGTATTCTCTTCCTTTCGAAGATCTTGTTTACGGATTCTCCCTATACTTCCGTGATCCCAAGAATCAGACGCAGCACCATATTCGCCTGATGTCCGGCACAAACCAGGACTCTTGGTGCCATCAGTCCTCTGCCTTCTTCTGCTTCACTTTCCATATCCCCGCACACATAGAGCCTTGACATTTTACGTATCGTTTTTATTTCATTAGCACTGTCATATCCTGCCATCCCGGAAGCGGATACAATGACCGAGTCCGGAAGTTCTGTCAGAACGGTATTTACCAGTGCTGCCTTGGCTTCCGGTCTGTCAAATGCCTCACAGATGATGGAATATTCCGCAAATATTTCTGCGGCATTCCGTTCAGTTACTTTTCTGTCTACTGTCTCTACACGGATAAAAGGATTGATCTGTTCAATCTGTTCTTTTAATGCCTCGGTCTTCTTCTTTCCCAGATGAAAAATCTGATAATTCTGACGGTTTAAGTTACTTGGCTCTACTACATCGAAGTCTGCCAGCAAAATCCTTCCAACACCTGTCCTTGCAAGCATTACTGCAATATGGGATCCCAGACCGCCCAGCCCCGCAACTGCAACGCTGGCATTATTAACCTTTTTCCAGACTCCCGGAGTATGTCTTGCCGCCATCATAGCCTCTAATTCCTCCTGCTCCGGAAGCATCCCCCTATGTATAAAAAATACCTCATCCATTTCCTTTAAAGGTCTGGAGTTGTTCAACTCTTCTGTAGAAACAGCAAAACCATTTAAGATCACGATATCCGTATCTTTTCCGGATTCTCCTTTCAGCTCCGCTAAGGTACCACACCTGACTTCTCTGGTTTTACCATTTAATTTTATACGCATGATTCAACCTCCGCCTACGAAGCTGACGATTTCAAGACAGTCTGCATCTGATAAAATCACACGGTCAAAATTTCCTTTCGGTATGATTTCTCCATTGCGTTCAACCGCAATTCTGGAAAGGTTATAATTGTTATCCTTCAGGAAATCTTCCAGTGTCTTTGCATCTGTAAGCACCGTTGTCTTACCATTTACTTTCATTATTTATCCCTTTCTGTTTCTTCTAATGATTGCTGTATCTCTTACTTTTCCGTACAGAATTCTACTTTTTTCCCTTCCAGAATCATATTTGTAGTCCTGACTGCACACATCTTTCCGCACATGGAACAGGTGTGTCGATCCGCTGGAGGCGTGCTTTCAAAATACTCTTTTGCCTTCTTACCATCTATTGCGATATCAAACATTTCATTCCAGTCCATCTTTTGCCTTGCCTGCGCCATACGGTTATCAATATCTCTGGCTCCTTTGATTCCTTTGGCAATATCTGCAGCGTGTGCTGCAATCTTACTGGCTACGATGCCTTCACGTACATCATTCACATCTGGCAGACGCAGATGCTCCGCCGGAGTGACATAGCATAAGAAATCCGCTCCGTTTGCAGCCGCTATGGCGCCTCCAATTGCTGATGTAATATGGTCATATCCCGGTGCAATATCCGTTACCAACGGTCCAAGTACATAGAAAGGGGCATTATGGCAGATTCTCTTTTCCATTTTCATATTTGCAGCAATCTCATCCATTGCCATATGTCCGGGGCCCTCCACCAACACCTGTACATCCTTATCCCATGCTCTCCTGGTCAGATTTCCGATTTCAATTAATTCTGCTATCTGACCTGCATCGGAACTGTCTGCAATGCATCCCGGGCGCAGAGCATCCCCAATGCTGATTGTCACATCGTGTTCCCTCAGAATATCCAGTACTTCATCGTAGAATTCATAAAACGGATTTTCATTACCCGTCATTTCCATCCATGCAAACAGCAGCGATCCTCCCCTGGACACAATATTCATTTTACGGCCGGCTCTGCGGAAACTCTCCACTGCCCTGCGGTTTAATCCCGCATGAATAGTAACAAAATCAACTCCTTCTACTGCATGTGCTTCTACTACTCTCAAAAAATCCTTTGCCTTAATTTCAAGCAGATCCTTCTCTAAATAACCAATTGCATCATACATGGGAACTGAGCCAATCATAGCCGGGGACATATCAATTAACTTTTCCCGGAAGTCATGTGTTTTTCCATAATTACTCAGGTCCATAATTGCTTCAGCTCCAAAATCAATTGCCATCTGCACTTTTTTCAATTCCCTGTCATAATCCTTACTATCTCCGGAAATTCCCAGATTTACATTTATCTTGGTGCGAAGTCCGCTTCCGATTCCTTCCGGTGAAAGTGAAGTATGATGTACATTTGCCGGTATTGCCACCTGCCCGGATGCTACCAGTTCCACTAATTTTTCAGCTTCAATCTTTTCTTTTTCCGCGACTGTCTCTATCTGTGGTGTTACAATTCCTTTCTTTGCTGCTTCCATCTGCGTGTAATATGCGCGCATTTGCTGTTCCTCCTTATGTGTTTTATTAACGAATAGCAAATGCCCTGAAAGATGCTTTCTGACTCGCTCTAAACATGAAAAAAGACAGGTAATTGCTTACCTGCCAGTTCACTCTATATTTTCATAAAAAAATGTTCACTAAAAAGTGAACATCCAAATATTACTCATCGAATGCTCCCTACCACAGTGTTAACTGTCAGGTTCAAAGGGTTAGATATATACATATCAATCTCAACTATAAATAGTTCCCCTGCATAGCTATTCAGTTATTGTTATTATAGACGCACAGGTATTAAATGTCAATAGTCTGTGTGTTGTTACCACTTACCCTTTTTCTTCATAAAATACAGGAAGCCGCCTGCAAGTAACAAAATTCCTGCAAATGCACTGCCTAAAATAATTGGTTTGCCCGAGGATGACAGGTCTTCTGATGGCTTTTGTGCCAGCGGAACTTCAGCATCTGTAATCTCTTCAGTTGCCATAGTGGTTTCTGGAGCATTGGCACCATCGGTGCTGCCGGTATCTTCCGGTTGGTCAGCTAACGGCACTTCTTCATCGGTAATATTCACATTGTTTTCATTCTGGTTTGGCACCGTATTTGCATTGTCTTGATTCTGGTTAGCCGCTGCATTATTATCCGCAGTGGTTCCATCTGCCTGGTTATTATCTGCCTGGGTATTGCCTGCAGAAGCATTATTGCCCGTTGGCGTGGTGTTCCCCCCCGGTACAGTGACCGTTTCGTTGACGGTTGTACCCGGTCCCTGCTCGTATGTGGTATTCGTTATGGTTTCTCCCGGTACCTGTACAACCTGAGTAGTTGGCTGCTCCGTACTGGTGTATTGAAATCTGATTTCATTTTTAGCGGAATCTGCTGTCAGGGTCATCTGTTTTACATAAGAATCATAGGCATAGCCCTGTACTGCCTTTGCCGTATATGTGATCTGGTCATGAACATTCCCCATGGTAATGACCGGCGTTGCAACGTCTTCGCCGCTGCCTGAATCCACGAACCGGATTGTGTATTCCACAGAGTCGGTTAAAGCACCGTAATCCACTACAAAATCACCATTTTCCGTGACAGTTTCCCAAGTGGGACGCCATTCTGTCTTCACATAATATTTTCCTTTATGTGCATCATCAAATACCAGATCCTGTGCATCCGGCGCTGTGGGATAGGGTGCACCCGCAGAAACTGTGATTTTAATACTTCCCGTGGCATCACTGCGGGATACCTGGTTTTCACCATATTCGGCTACATAACCGGCATATAACTGTTCACGGAACCTTGCAATATTGCCGGGACGATAGGTAACTGTATAGGTATTTTCTTCTGCTGCGTTTACCTGCAATGTCATGGCCCCCATCAACATGCATATACAAAGGCAGCTCAGCATTACCACCCTGTCTATTTTCCTTATCATACTCATAATTATCCCTCCGCCCTTTTCTGCAAAACCGGAATCTGCGATCTATACTGTTCCCGGCAGTTTCTAACGCTTTCACATAAGGTCCCAGCTATTTATTTCCTGCTTCTAAAACGATTATAACAGACTGCTGCTTTCATCATCTCTTTCGTGTAGCCCTTTTTTGATTTTTTTACTTTGCGGCAAAATAATCATGCTTATCTTTTTTCTTTTTGCCATATACAGCCGCCAGGATTACGATTAGAAGAGAAGCTCCTGCTGCCACCAGCCAGAATACAACCGGAGTATCATCGCCTGTTTTTACCTGTCTTACTACCTTGTTTACCGGTCCGGGTGTGGTAACTTTATTCGTAACTATTTTATCCGCCTGCTTTTCCGTTACTATCTCGGTCTGGGGCGGTGCATCGTCATAGCCTGCGCGAAACTCGAACTGAAATGTTCCGTCTGCCGCCTGATAGTCATTGGTATGGGATTCCCCGTCCAGGAAAACCGTCATTTTTAGGGTTGCCGTCTTGGATGGCTTTAAGTTTACAAGCATCAGCCATTCCTGCAAGCTTCCGTTCATATCCTTCAAACCGTTTTCGTCTGCTCCGATTCTGGCTGACCCATCGGATTCCTTTCCGCCGTAAATGGTCTCTGTCTTGCCATCCTGGGTGATGGTAAGGCTGATCTGATAGGCCGCTTCGCTTGCTTTTTTTGCATCCTCAAAAGCCTTCAGCACTTCCGTCCGCATAAAGAAATCAATGCTTTTCTTTGACGTATTCTTCAACAAAATTTCCTGAACCCGCTCTTCGCCGGGCTGCATATCATTAAACTCCGTTCCGAAATTATCTGTATCATCGTAATTGTATTTGATATCTTCACTGCCATCGAAGGTTACCGTCGGTGTCTCTTCTGCCCCATATGCAATTGTGGAGAGACTAAGCAAAAGTGCCAGCATCATTCCAAAAGCTATTATTTTCTTCTTCATGGCAACCTCCCTGTTTTACTCTTCAATCTTCGTAATGTAACCCTGATCATCTATGGTGGCAAGTACGCCCCATTCCGACATAATTGCATCCTGCCCCGCCAGAATCTGCACTGCATCTGCCTGCATTTTCAGTTCTACACCCAGATCCGCATAATCATTTTGCAGGTCTTGGGATATCTGAATCTGATCCATAAATATTTTTGAATTTTCTCCCGGTGCCAGTGGTTTTGTATAATATAACACCATTTGCTCATTGTCTTCCATCTGCAGTATCCAACGGGCTTTGTCACCGGAATTATCTTTATTCTGAACTGCCGGAATTTTAATTTTTTCGGCAATTTTATTTCCATCTTTAATAAATTCACTGCCTTTGAAACTGCCCCAATATTTTGATATAGTGATTCTTGTATATAAATCTGTGTTTTGTGTATTTGTAATACAGACTTCTTTTTGAACTTCCGCCCCCGGTAAAATCTGCTTTACATATACGGTTCCATTGGGAATCTCCGTATAAATCTCTTTCCCGGAGCCGTCTTTCCCGACTTCATTGAACTGAATACCGAGATTTTTCGTATTGATCTGCTGTTTTACCCGCTGTCCGGCTGCCTGGAAATATGCCAGGGATCCGCCGATTAATGTTGCCGTAACAAGAGCGGCTGCCACGCCCATAAGGATTAATTTTTTCTTCACTTCGCACGCTCCTTTGACTTCATCTTATCTGCCGTTACCCACAGTACAAACGCCGCAGCAAATGCTGCGATGCAGACGATTGTGCCTGACCAGGAACTCAGATAGAAAGAAATACTGCCCAAAGCCGGAATCCCGAATACAACCTTTCCGATGACTCTGGAAAAGGCTACCGGAGTGGTATCCTCCGACTCGTTGGCATCTCCTTTTGTTCTGAACTGCTGCTTATCTTTTTCAATTGCAGTTACACGGTGAGTTGCCACCAATGTGGTATCCGTACCCATGTGAAAGGTAATGGGATCTCCTGTTTTTATCGCATCAAAATCTGCTTCTTTTACATAAACCGCTGAACCTGCCGGATATTCCGGTTCCATACTTTCTGTTAATATCCCGTAAATATGATATCCAAACAATTTTGGCAGGGTTAATGGTATGGCTATGAGGATGACGCCTGTCATCAAAAGAATTCCGATTCCGTTTAATAGCCTTGGCAGCATCCTCTGACCTCCCGTTTTTGTGATATGAATGTCATTATTTCTTATAAACTTCTGCTTCTACTTCCTTACCCTCAGTATTTAGCCATGAACAGGATATAATTTTTCCGTTCTCTCTTTCATAGGAGGGTGTAAAATGATCTGCCTGAATCGCTTCTGCCTTTATATCCACGACAACCTGTGTGTCATTCATTTCGTTCTGCCACCTGCCCGGCAATTCTACTTCACTGAATAACTGCAGCGTCTGCCCCGGACTCGCGATTCCTGCGTCCTCTCCTCCCACATAATAGCAATACCAGATATTTTCTGCTTTTTCATCCGGGACAATGACCCAGTCTTTTGAAACATTTATATCTGCAATGGTTAATGGCGGTTCTGCTGCCGCCGGATTGGTAATCGTTACCACTGCACGGATATAGCAGGCAAGTGAATCCTGTTCCACCGTAATCTTTGGCATCTTCGAGATCACATCTCCCGGCATCAGGTTTGTGGGGTCCTGATAAGGAACAGCCGGACCATCCGGATTCGAAGGGTCCTTCATTTCTTCCGTCAGACTGATATCAACGTGCCCCATAAAAAGTATATTAGAAGCAGATTGGCTGTCTGTAAAATAAGCGAAAGTCGCACCTACTCCTGCCAGCAGAACAATTGCTGCCAGACTGGCGATCTTTACGATGTTTTTCTTTTTCATGCGCCTTAATCTCCTTTTTTACTTTTCCATTCTATTGGCACATAGTTGCCAGATGTGTTAACAGTTCCTCAAATTCTGCCGGAATCATTTCCGTTCCTGCCGCCCAGTCGCTCTGTATTGCTTTAGCCGATGCCTGAAGGGACTTTGCTGTAATATTCAGATGATAGGATGCGTTGTCATATCCCTTTTCTGATGTCTCGAACGCAAATGTCTTCACACTTTCCCCTTTTTCTTTATCGTAATAAGCAGTCTGACTGGTTTTGGACACGGTGCTGTTAAGCGCGGGATTCATAGTGACGCTTTGCAGAAGATACGGAGTGGAATCTCCCGATTTTACAATTCCCATATAGATAAACTGGTAAACGCAGGTCTGGGGATTGTAGGAATATACCCATTTTCCTTCATAATCCGCCGGATCAGTACCTGGGGTATATTTTACTACTTCCGTACCGAACTTTTTAATTCCCACTTCTTCATAGGAAGTAATGGTTTCCCCCTCTTTTACTACATCGAAGATCACAGGGAGTTCTTCACCGGCTTTTGCTGCTAATATGTCTTCCAGCTGTTTTGTCTCATCATTATATTTCTTAAGATAGACGTCTTCTCTACGTACACAGCTTTCATCAAATCTGGCTGTAACCACCATATCAACCGTTCCGGTGTTATCTACTTTTACCTTTTTATCAATCTCAGTTCCGGGCTTCCAGTCACTGGGCGGATCGAATTCTTCATTTAAAACCGTATCGAATTTGCCCATGGCAAATGTATTTTTAGCGGATTCCTGATCACTGAAATATGCGATCGTTCCTCCTACCAAGAATACACATAATACAGCAATCAGGGAAACCAGTTTTTTACTGTTTCTCTTCATTCACTTCAGCCCTTTCTTTTTCCCTCTTTTTCTTCGGGAAGAGACTGTCTAATAAAACACTAATTACAATTATCGCTGCCATAACAACAATGACCGGGATATTTTTCCCCAGGGAAATAAAGTATCCTGCATAGGGAATGGTTAATTTTGATGCCTTTCCCACTACATCTGAGAATTCCACGGGATTTGCATCTTCTGTGGAATTTGCATCGCCTTTTGTCACAAAGGCACCACTCAAATCATTTCTTTTGACTACCCGGTGAGTTACCAATGCATGATCGCCAGCCTTAAATGTGACAGCATCTCCTTCCTGGATGTCTGCAAAGGAAGTACTCTTATAATAAATGACACTGCCTACATGGTAGGCAGGCTCCATACTGCCGCTGAGGACGACAACCGGTTTATAGCCTGCCACCATAGGTGCTACGATGAGAATGTAGCAGAAAATTGCAATGTAGACAATCCAGGATAGGATGTTGAATAGATTTTTTAGTATTTTCATTCAAGTACGTCCTTTTACTTTTAGTCGGTGTTATTATTTTCCTGGATATGTTACCCAGTCGGATGCCTCAGCTGCCTGTGCATCTGCCTGAACAAACTGTGTTTTGATCGACAGTGTGTAGTTATCAGAAGCGTATCCTTTTAAGGTACTGTCTAACTGCTTTAATGCATTGGTATATACATCTTTGCCTTTTACCTGATCCTCGGGAAGTTCTTTTAAAGCATCCTTTAGTTCTCCGGTATACGATGTCCATGATTCATCAAAAGCCGGCTCTTCTGCATCTTTTTCTACAATTTTGTAGTAAGTTGATTCATTATATTTACCCATATCCGTATTGTTACATAAGGTTACAGAATCCATTAAAGAGTTCGTTGTTTCTCCTGCACCAAGGGTTTCGTTGTAGTAATACCAGCCGTCGGATCCTTTTGTCCAGTCTGCAGCATCTATATTTTTATAAACAACGGAGCCGTCACCTGCTGTCTTACCATCCGTTGCATCTAACTGCAGACTTTCGTTTACGGAACCTGGAAGGAACTGATCACTTTCTGAGCCAATCACAACTCCTGCATTTGCCCATTCTTCATCAAACCTTACTCTTACCCATACATCACCCTCGCCGGTGTTTTTAGCCGTTACTGATTTATCTACTTCTGCGCCTGGTTTCCAGTCACCGCCGTCCGTAGGATTAAACTTTTCCACTGTGGTACCTTCAAATGATGTGGTACTGAAAGGGTTGTCGATGGTTGTTGTCTGATTAAAATATGCCCATGTTCCTCCAACTACTGCTACTGCTAATATTCCAAGACCTGCTATAACTTTTTTATTTTTCATCTCTGATATCCTCCTGAATTTTGATTTTAATTTGAATTGTTATTTAATTTTATCTCTTATTTAATTTGAATTCTTATATGTCTAATTTTTTTATACTTGTTTTCCATGAAATGTTGTCAAAATTTTATTTGTGACAATAGGAGACTATGAAATTATTCTCCATCCACTAAATTCCAGTTGTTTAAGCAATCCTGAGGAACTGCGGCACCAAATACTTCTGTTACTGCGCCTGTTGTTGCCTGAACGGTCTGTGCAGTTACTTTTAATGTATAATCTGCATTGCTGTAACCGGTTGCTGTCGGATCCTGTTCTGTAACGGATAAATTAAAGGTTGCATCTTTTGGCATTTCTCCATCGTATGATGTCCATTTGCTTAAATCAGTTACATCCGGTTTTTCTGTTGCTTTGGTATAATATTTTTTATTCACATATAAACCAAGGTCAGCATCTTTTATGAGCTGTACACTGTCTAAGAAGGTATCGGTGGTTGCTCCTGCAGCAAGTTTATCTTTAAAGTAGTACCATCCGTCTTCTCCGCGAATCCAGGTTGTGCTTACACCATTCAGTGTCAATTCTACTACAGAACCATCCTTTTCTACTAAACCATCCACAGCGTTATCCTGCTTTGTTGTACCATCTAACAGATTGTTTTCTTTGATTTTATTGCCGCTTGTTTTATTCACCCATGTCTCATCAAACTTTACCCTGACTACAACATCCTGATCTCCTGTGTTTACTACTTCTACATCCTTATTTACTTCAACGCCAGGTTTCCAGTCATTACCATCCTCCGGCTTAAATTCCTCCACGATTGTGGAACCATATTTTCCGGTGTCAAATTTATTCTCTGCTGTCATAGTCTGATTAAAATATGCTAATGTCCCGCCTACCATTGCTACTGCTGCTAAACCTACGATACCTGCTGCTAATTTTTTGTTCTTCATATCCTTTTCCTCCATAAAATAAATTATTATTTGTTTGTTTTTTTATATTAATTGGCTGTTACCAAATTAATTTTACTGCCATGTTACCTGGTCATTTGTTAATATATATGAGCGCTGCCAAAGTGCTGAAGCTGCTTCTTTATTGACCTGTATGGTCTCTGCGGTTATTTTAACCTGTAGTTTATACTGCGAATAATCGGTTCGGATGCCATGAACATCATTTGAAAGTCCTTTGCTGAATGTCACAGATTTCAGTACAGGTAACGTTTTTGCATCTGCTTTAAATATCTGATTGTAATAATAGAAACCATCCTGTTTATCTGCCCAGCTCTTCATGTTTTCATCAAACCAGTTTAATGTACAGAATTCATTTCCATCTGCTGTTACATACACATTCTTATCTGATTTACTTGCTGTTATCTTTACTGCCTGATCTGCCGGGTCTCTTAATGTCACTTCTGCTTTAAAGCGAAGGAGAAGATCCATATTTCCTAAATTTTCAAACCATACCTTTTTTTCTTTTTCTTCACCCGGTACCCAATTATTTGCCTCATTAAACTTTTCAGATAAATGTATCCTGGGCTCTCCTGTACGGAACGGATTCTTTATTTGAACCTCGCTTTGATAATAAGCGTATGTTCCGGACACACCAATCAGCGTTATGATGCAAAGGGCGATTACAGCAAACATTTTTCTATGAAATAATCTCTTCATTCTATCACCCCCACTTAATTTTCCCAGGTGACAGTTATTCCATCTTCCTGAATCTGTCCCTTCTTGCCAAATACTGTTCTAGTTGCATCTTCGTTTACCGCATCTTTATTTAATGTACCGGATCCATCACTGCACTGGACTACTTCTGTTCGAAAATACAAATGGTAATCCGCTTCTTTATAATCCTGGAATTCCTCTGCTGCAAAGTTCTGGAAGGACACACTGTTCAGTACCAAACCGG
>NZ_JAWYAJ010000265.1:0-9428 GCF_034124845.1 Robinsoniella sp. | reverse complement strand
AAACTATTCTGCGCTGGACAAAGATAAAAAAATTGATAATGGCGCAGATAAAGAAATGAAGGTAGAATGCGGCGTTGGAAGTATTGAAGTGAATTTTTAGTATAATGAAAGAACAAGTTAACGCATAATAATAGTAAATAAGGAGGAAATCAGTATGGAACCCAGAAAATTATATAAATCAAAAGGTAATCGTTGGATATGTGGTGTATGCGGAGGAATTGGAGAATATTTTAAGGTGGATCCTACCATTATCCGTCTGCTGATGGTGCTGCTTGGATGTACCACTACAGGAATTATCATCTACATTGTTGCAGCAATCATTATGCCGGATGAATATTAAAAAATTATAAAAAGATTACAATAATATTTGAATAAAACCAGTGAAACAGGCCATACTCCTGATAAAACAGAAAGGGGTATGGCTTAATTTATGTCAAAGAAAAAAGAAAAACCAATTGAGTTAGATAACTTAACGCCAGAGGAAGAATTAAAATACGAAATTGCTGAGGAACTTGGATTATTAGATAAAGTATTAGAATCTGGATGGAAAACCTTGTCAGCGAAAGAAACCGGACGCATTGGAGGATTAATGACGAAGCGGAAAAGGGAGCTGAAAAAGGAAGCATTACAAGGGTAGAGATATCCTCAGGTCGCTGTTCATAGGCATTGAGTGTTCACAGTAACGGCATCTTGCCATGCAAAATCGTCTTCGGCGAGGGTGCTGTGCGCCAATGGCGCACGTTTCGCACCGCCCGAAAGCAACATGTAAACCAGATGACGCAATGTTATGACTTAATTGGTTTTGACGGCTTGCAGCCGGGCGGCACTAGAGCGTGTTTTAAAATTGCTTTCTGGCAGCTGTGCGTCCCAGTTTGTGGGAGATTTGTCCCGGATGAAGGGCGCATAGCGGGCTATGTAACCTGAATTCGGGGCAAATATGCCGCAAACTGGGGCGTGCAGATGACAGGAATGAATTTTCAAACACGCTCTAGTGTGTATGGTACGGTCTGAACAGTAACATCCCAGCTTTCCAGTGTTATAACAGAAAGAATGGTTGAATTCCATCTGCTTTTCTTTTATAATAAGAAAATGATGAAAGTTAGGATGGATACATATTTATGAAAAGTTTACTGGAAGATTTAAATAAAGGAGAGTTTAAGAAGGTCTATCTGCTATATGGAGAAGAGTCATACTTAAAGCATCTCTATAAAAATAAGCTGAAAGATGCCCTGATTCCGGAAGGGGACACAATGAATTTTTCTTCATATGAGGGAAAGAGCATAGATGTGAGGGCGGTGATTGATCAGGCTGAGACCATGCCTTTTTTTGCGGACAAACGTTTTTTGTTAATTGAAAACAGCGGTTTCTTTAAAAATGCCAATGTCCAGATGGCAGAATATATTCCCCAGATACCGGAATCCACCTGTATGGTATTTGTGGAGGATGAGGTTGATAAAAGGGGAAAGGTCTATAAGGCTGTAAAAAGTGCTGGAAGAGTAGTTGAACTTGGCAGACAGGATGAGAAGACACTGACCAGATGGATTCTGGGAACGCTGAAAAAAGAGCATCGAAACATTACCGAATCAACCATGCATTTGTTTATGGAAAAAACAGGTACCGATATGGAGAATATTCAAAAAGAGCTGGAAAAGCTGGTTTGCTATACCATGGGGCATGATGTGATCACAGTGGAAGATGTTGAGGCTGTCTGCACGACACGCACGGTAAATAAGATCTTTGATATGATTAATGCCATTGCGGAAAAGAGGCAGAAAAAAGCACTGGACTTGTATTATGACCTTTTGGCATTGAAAGAACCTCCAATGAGAATTTTATTTCTAATCACGAGACAGTTTAATTTGTTAATGCAGGTAAAAGAATTGCGTAATCAGGGATTTGACACCCAGGCACTGGCGCCTAAGATCGGACTCCAGAGCTTTATTGCAAGGAATTATGTGCGTCAGGCAGAAGCTTTTACCTTGGAGCGGTTGAAAGAGGCGGTAAATGACTGCGTGGAGGCGGAAGAGGCGGTTAAAACAGGGCAGATGAACGATGTTATGAGTGTGGAATTATTAATTGTGAAGTATAGCCATTAGCGGCACCAGTATTTGCAGAAAAGCAATTTAGAGATATGTTCCAGTGTATAAATTTTGGCAGGTGTGGTAATACTTGGTTGTGTAGTGAATAAGAATAAAAAAAGAACCTTCGGTTGACGGTGCCGAAGGTTCTTCTTACATGTATAAAATTATGCGATACTGTTTACTGCTTTTGCTAAACGAGAAACTTTTCTAGCAGAAGTATTCTTATGATAAACGCCTTTTGAAGTAGCTTTATCAATAATAGCAGTAGCTGATAATAAAGCAGCTTTTGCAGCTTCTTTATCCTGTGCAACAACAGCAGCATCTACTTTTTTAATCGCTGTTTTAACGCCAGATTTGATCGCTTTATTGCGTTCAGCCTTTGTTCTGTTTACTAAAATTCTTTTTTTTGCAGATTTAATGTTAGCCAATCCGTACACCTCCAAAATATTTTAATTTGAAATGATTAATTTTATTGTTACATTAAAGCCGGACACGGACGTTCTAATGTAAACATACTCATATATTCTAGTCCAAGATATCTTTCTTGTCAATACATAATTCGCAAAATTATGTAAAAAATAGTAAAAACAGTTACTGCTCAGACCGTGCCGTGCACTTGGCTGCACGGTGTCGGAGCCAATAAAGTGGCGGTATTCGGGCATCTGGTCTACGCTCCGCTTCGGTCCGTGCTAAACGTGCGCCACTGGCGCACAGCACCTCGCCAAAGGCGACTTTAAATGGGCAGATGCTGTTACTGTGAGCATCCGAAGGGTGTGAACAGTAACTAAAAACAAGAGATGGTGTGTCTGACGATGGATTTTTTCTATTATAACAGCGCACCCCATAGAAGGAGGAACATATGCTGGGTAAATTTAATATCCGAACAGACCTTGCGTTAGAGGCAAAAGAAAGTTTTGAAGAGGATGACGTTAAGATCAGAGGTGTCAGGATCGAGGAGGAGGAAGACGAGAAACTGGAGATCAAAACCACTACAGTGGTGATTGAGACGGAAAATGGCGCAAAGTCCATGGGAAAGCCGGTTGGAACTTATATCACTCTGGAAGCGCCCAACATGTCTGTACCGGATGAAGATTATCACCGGGAGATTAGTAAAGAACTCGCCAAACATTTAAAAGAGCTCATGGGGGAAGAGGAAAAATCGGTCCTGATTGTCGGACTTGGCAACCGGGAAGTAACCCCTGATGCGATCGGTCCCAATGTTGTAAACAATGTAAAAATCACCCGCCATGTAATCAAAGAATACGGAAAGGCGTCCATGGATATGGATAAAGCAAACCAAGTCAGCGGACTTGTTCCGGGCGTTATGGCACAGACCGGAATGGAGACATTGGAAATTATCCGTGGTGTTGTAGATGAAACAAAACCGGATCTTGCCATTGTAGTTGACGCCCTGGCGGCCAGAAGCACCAAAAGGCTCAGCAGGACAATCCAGTTAACAAATACGGGAATCAATCCGGGTTCCGGTGTTGGAAACCACCGCAGCGGCATTAACGAAGATTCCCTGGGTATTCCGGTAATTGCGATCGGCGTCCCTACCGTTGTAGATGCGGCAACAATTGTCAACGACACTATGGAAAACCTGGTCGCAACCATGGATGCAACTCCACAGATGCAGGATTTGGGCGGCGTACTGGGAACCATGAACCAAATGGAGAAGCATCAGATGATCAGTGAACTGATTTCCCCCCATCTGAATACGATGTTTGTAACGCCCAAGGATATTGACGAAACAGTAAAACGAATCGGATATACCATATCAGAAGCATTAAATATTGCATTGCAGTTGGCATAAATGAAAGTTTCATCTCATATATTAAAGAATATGGGGTGAGAATATGAAGCATAAAGAGAAATGGATACGAATCATATTGTGGCTGCTGTTTTTTGTTTTGGGGGGTTACATTATATATAGAGGAATCGGGATTGCATCGGAAAATGGATGGTTTGAGAAATCATCTGTAGTTTCCAGTATCTACAAAGGAATTGAGGAAATGTCTGTGGGCACTTTTATGCCCGGGCTTTCTTACTCAGCAAATCAGACAAGCAATGGGGAGCATTGGTTGTCTGATTTGTTTAGTGAAAGCTTTCCCTTGTATGAATATGTGAATATGCAGGAAGGTTACGAACAGAATATAGAAAGCAAAAGTGAATATGAAATGATTTTGGCGGCAGAAGCAGCGGCGGAAGACAATATGGTGCCAAGGCCAAAAGAAGAGATGCCGCAGGATACCGGCGAAACGATTGCTGCTCCGGAATCGGAAGTGGCAAGTGCCCAGGAGGAGACGCAAGGCCAGACAGGAGATGCCACTCAGAGAAGTTTGGACAGCGTTGCAGCAGATGCCGGCGTGATTAAGCGGTCGCCGGTTGTGGAATTCCCCATGGATAAACTGTTGGATTATGATTACGTCCTGAATAACTTTTATGCAATCGATATGACGACTACCATTGACAGAGAGCATCTGGATGTAAATAACCTGATAAATGAGAAGATGACTTTGGAACAGGACAATTCCAAGCCTCAGATTTTAATCTATCATACCCATTCCCAGGAGGCGTTTGTTGACAGTGTGCCGGGGGATGTGAGTACTACAATTGTAGGTATCGGAGAGTATCTGTCCAATATCCTGCGGAATAAATATGGTTACAATGTAATTCATAATACCGGTGTCTATGATTTGATTGATGGGGAACTGGACCGGAATAAGGCATATGATCTGGCTTTTGAGGAAGTATCACAGGTATTAGCGGATAATCCCTCTATTGAAGTGGTCATTGATTTACATAGAGATGGAGTGGACGGTAAGAAAATGGTAACCGAGATTGATGGAAAGCCCACCGCCCAGATTATGTTTATCAACGGACTTAGCAGAACAACCCAGAATGGAGATATTACCTATCTGCCCAACCCGTATATTCCGGATAATCTGGCATTTGCATTTCAGATGAAGTTAAAGGCAATGGAATATTATCCTGATTTTACGCGAAATAATTATCTGATGGCGTACCGGTTTAACATGCATCTGCGTCCCAAGACCCTGCTTGTGGAATCCGGCACCCAGTTAAGCACGGTAGAGGAAGAGCGCAATGCCATGCTGCCTCTGGCAGATATTTTGCATCAGGTACTCAGTGGGGAGTAGACAAGAGGGGAATAAATGTGATACACTGTCTTGGAAAGTCAAATACAGCTCTAAGCAGCGGAGAATTGACCCTTGCGGCAGTCGCTGGATGGACATACGGGCGTGTCCGCCAGGCTCGCTGCCCGGGGAAGTCAAAAACCCCGCTGCAAGCGATGGGGCATCAAATTTGAAACGCTGCGAGCAGCGGGTTTTTTAACCTCGCGGCAGTCGCCACATGGACGCGCCAGCGTGTCCGTTTGGCTCGGTGCTCGCGGAAATAAAGTCGACGGATAGCGATTCGACCCACTGAGGAGGAACAGACGTGGCAGAGATAGATCAGAGCAAAATAAGGAATTTTTGTATTATCGCTCATATTGACCATGGTAAATCAACATTGGCAGACCGTATTATAGAGAAAACGGGACTGTTAACCAGCCGAGAAATGCAGGCTCAGGTATTAGATAATATGGATTTAGAAAGAGAACGAGGCATTACAATTAAAGCACAGGCCGTAAGAACTATCTATAAGGCGAGAGACGGGGAAGAATACGTTTTCAACCTGATTGATACGCCTGGGCATGTGGATTTTAACTATGAGGTATCCAGGAGTCTGGCAGCCTGTGACGGGGCGATCTTAGTAGTAGATGCTGCACAGGGAATAGAGGCACAGACTCTGGCAAATGTATATCTGGCAATGGATCACGATCTGGATGTTATGCCGGTGATCAACAAAATTGATCTCCCAAGTGCCGATCCGGAACGTGTAATTAATGAAATTGAAGACGTAATCGGAATAGAAGCACAGGACGCACCCCGTATATCAGCCAAGACAGGACTGAATGTAGATGAGGTTCTGGAACAGATCGTAAATAAAATACCGGCGCCTGCTGGCGATCCGGGAGCACCTTTACAGGCATTGATATTTGACTCTATCTATGATTCATACAAAGGGGTTATCGTATTTTGCAGAATCAAGGAAGGTTCGGTAAAACGCGGCACCCAGATGCTTATGATGGCTACAAAGGCAACTGCGGAAGTGGTTGAGGTAGGCTATTTTGGTGCAGGACAATTTATTCCATGTGAAGAATTAAGCGCCGGAATGGTTGGCTATATCACAGCCAGTTTGAAAAATGTAAAAGACACCCGGGTGGGAGATACCATCACAAATGCCCAGAATCCCTGCAAAGCACCGCTTCCGGGTTATAAAAAAGTAAATCCTATGGTATATTGCGGTATGTATCCGGCAGATGGTGCCAAGTATCCGGATTTACGGGATGCTTTAGAAAAATTACAGTTAAATGACGCTTCCCTGCAGTTTGAAGCGGAGACATCCATTGCTCTTGGTTTTGGTTTCCGCTGTGGATTCTTGGGATTATTACACCTGGAAATCATTCAGGAACGTTTAGAACGTGAATACAACCTGGATCTGGTAACAACGGCGCCGGGTGTTATCTATAAGGTATATAAGACAAACGGCGATGTGATTGAACTCACCAACCCGTCTAACCTGCCCGATCCTTCCGAAATCGAATATATGGAAGAACCGGTTGTAAATGCCGAGATTATGGTAACAACGGAATTCATAGGTTCCATAATGGAACTCTGCCAGGAACGCCGGGGTGTTTACTTAGGGATGGAATATATGGAAGAGACCAGAGCATTATTAAAATATGAACTGCCCTTAAATGAGATTATTTATGACTTTTTTGATGCGCTGAAGTCCCGTTCCAGAGGTTATGCTTCATTTGACTATGAAATGAAGGGCTATGAACGTTCGGAACTGGTAAAACTGGACATCCTGGTGAATCGGGAAGAAGTAGATGCACTGTCTTTTATCGTTCATGCGGCTACCGCATACGAAAGAGGGCGTAAAATGTGTGAGAAGCTGAAAGAAGAGATTCCAAGACAGCTGTTTGAAATACCGATTCAGGCAGCAATCGGAAGTAAGATCATTGCCCGTGAAACGGTAAAGGCAATGCGTAAAGACGTTCTTGCAAAATGTTACGGCGGTGATATCAGCCGTAAGAGAAAACTTCTTGAGAAACAGAAGGAAGGTAAGAAGCGTATGAGACAGATTGGCAATGTGGAAATTCCTCAGAAAGCTTTTATGAGCGTGCTGAAGCTGGACGATAGATAAGTAAATTTTAGAACATGTAATAAAAAAAGGATTCCAACTCTCAGGAATCCTTTTTTTTGTGATGTTTTACACACTCCGTCAGTAAATACTCTATTTGCCCGTTAATAGAGCGGAAGTCATCTTCCGCCCATTGGGCCAGGTCATTCCAGAGGCTGGCAGACAGCCTTAACGGAACCTGTTTTTTACTTTTGTCTTTTGGTTTATTTTCCAATGCTGCCATCCTCCCCTTTTAAATTATGAAATAAAGATGTTTGCTTAATAAAGTGAGCCGCTGTTTACGATGGGCTGGGCATCTTTGTTGCCGCAGAGTACAACCAGAAGATTGCTAACCATGGCTGCTTTTCTTTCTTCATCTAATTCCACAATCTCATTTTCACTTAATTTCTGTAAAGCCATTTCCACCATGCTGACAGCGCCTTCCACAATTTTTTGACGGGCATCGATAATAGCGGCTGCCTGCTGTCTCTGAAGCATTGCGGAAGCAATTTCAGGAGCATAGGAGAGATGGGTAATACGAACTTCCATAATGTTAATGCCTGCATCTGCAACTTTTTCCTGTAATTCACCTTTCATGATGTCAGCAACTTCCTGGCTGCTGCCCCGAAGTGATCTCTCATCCCCGCCTTCACTGGTATCGTAAGGATATCTTCTGGCTGCATTTCGGGTAATTGCATCACACTGGATAGAAAGGTATTTTTTGTAGTTTTCTACATTTAATACGGCTTTCGTTGCATTTTCTACTTTCCAGATCACTACCGTACCGATTTCGATAGGGTTTCCAAGTTCATCATTTACTTTTTGCTTTTCATTATTTAAGGTCAATGTCTTAAGTGATACTTTTTTGCTTCCGTCTCCTCCGATATTAACGTTTGCTCCGTTTCCGGCTGAAGCGGTTACATATCTTTTGACCGTGGGGTTAATTGCAGAGCAAAATGGGTTTACCCAGAAATACCCATCATTTTTTAAGGTTCCGTAGTAATTACCAAAAAGTGCAAGAACCAGAGCTTCATTCGGATTAATAACTTTCAAGCCTCCGAATCCAATACATGCAACAGTGAAAATAATGATTGACAATGTAACAACAACGCCTGATAAAGCACCTTCAAAAACGGATACACCTACAATAAATAGGGCAACACTTCCTAAAAGACCGATAATGCACAGAAATAACATCCCCATGCCGTTTGCTGCTTTTAAGTCTTTCTCTTCTGTTATCTTCTGTTTGTTGATCTCCATAATCCCATCCTCCTTCAGATGATTATAATGATATTAAATTGATATCATTATAATAACCTCAAATAGTTTGAAAGTCAAGATGTTTTAAAAGAATTTTAGAAATATTGTCTTATATTTTATGCATTGTTATACTTCCCTGATATGAGGCTGGAATCCGTTGTAAAATAAAGGAAAAAATGTTATACTCCAAACAGAAATATAGCATGAAATTGCAGGGGAAAAGGGGTAAGCAAGGAGAAAAAATAATGTGAGAGGAGAAAAAAGATGGGAGAGAGGTTTTTAGAGAGAAGGTTTTTGGAAAGAAGGTTTGTTAAGAAAAAGTGTCTAGAAAGAAAGTATTCATCCAGGGAGCATTTTTTGGGGAAGTTTGCATCCGTCATTTCTGTTTACATGATTCTGGCAGCGGGGATTTGCATGCTGGGGATGATGGTGCCGTCATTGACTGCAAAGGCTGAGAATGCTGCAACTTATGCTGAATTTACAACGGAATATGCAAAGCCCGGAATGCCGCTTAAGGTAGAACTGCATGGGGAACCTGTATCAGGGGAGCTAATGTATAAGTGGTCTGTGAATGGCAATGCAATCGATAATGGCACAAACACCTACATACCGTCAGAAAAAGATTTGGAAACTTTTATTGAAGTGACGGTTTATACGGATGACGGTAAAAATAATTTTTCCTGTAATCTATATTGCAGCCAGCTTCCGGTTATGTACATAACCACAGAGGCAGAAATTCAGAACAAAGAGGATTATGTTGCAGGTACTCTGACCACGAAGCGGAATGAAGAATATATAAATCAGGAAGCAACCGTTTACAATGGTGATATTGAAATA
>NZ_JAWYAJ010000264.1:0-4332 GCF_034124845.1 Robinsoniella sp. | reverse complement strand
ACCAGCGACACGAGGATTTTCAGTCCTCTGCTCTACCAACTGAGCTATCTGGGCTTAAAGACTGTTGTTCCTGTTTTTGCTTTTCTTGATTTGTTCCGTTTAGCAACGTAGATAATTCTACAATGATTTCTAAGATTTGTCAATACTAAATTTGAAATTTTTTTATTTATTTTTATATTTATTTTTTTGACTTTTTTATGACTTCTTTTTATCTTATATATAGGAGAACCACAATCCACTTATTTTGTGGTTCTCCTAAACTTTACTGCTTATTTGTATGCTGGTATGCAATCTGAAAAAATAATTTCTGAGAATCCAGCGCAACATCTGTCGTAGGCAATTTCTGATAGGAACCATCTTCTTTTTGTTCTCTTGCCTTCACATTATCGTTTAGCATTGTGGTAAACATCTCGCGTATTCTTACTTTCAGGTGGGTATCATAAATTGGTACCGCCACTTCTACTCTGCGCAGTGTATTTCTGGTCATAAAGTCTGCTGATGCAATATAGATTTTTGCTCTTTCTCTGTCGCCAAAAATATAGATTCTAGAGTGCTCCAGGTATCTGCCCACAATACTGATAATTCTTATATGATCTGTCTGCCCCGGAATGCCTGAACGCAGGCAGCAAATTCCCCGGACAATCATTTCTATTTTTACTCCTGCTTTTGATGCTTCTATTAATTTATCAATAATTTTCTTGTCGGTCAGTGAATTTAGTTTCAGACCTATATAGGATGCCTCATTATTTTTCGCTGCACGTATTTCTTCATCCATCATTTCCAGTACTTTGTTCTGCAGGCTCTTTGGAGCAATCAGAAGATGATCGGATGATTCGACTACTTCGCCCATGGAAAGCAACTGGAATATTCCGGCTGCTTCTATACCTATTCTGTTATCCGCAGTCATCAGGGAGAGATCCGTATAAAGCCTGGCAGTCTTTTCATTATAATTTCCAGTTCCCACCTGTGTAATATATTCAATCTGACCCTCTCTTTTTCGGGTAATGAGGCATAGCTTTGAATGAACCTTCAGACCATCGAGGCCATAGATAACATGGCATCCTGCCTCCTCCAGCCTTCTTGACCACCCAATGTTGTTTTCCTCATCAAATCTGGCTTTCAGTTCCACTAATACATCTACCTGCTTACCGTTTTCTGCCGCTTCAATCAGCGCACCAATTACTTCACTGTGCTTAGCCAGACGGTAAAGGGTCATTTTTATAGACACAACATAAGGATCCTCTGCAGCCTGATTCAGCATCGCAATGAATGGTCTGATGCTCTCGTATGGATAAGACAGTAAAATGTCATGCTCCAGGATCTGGTCTATTACGGGTCTTTTTTCATCAACTGCCGGTGATTTCTGAGGAATTCTTTTTTCAAAAAACAATTCCGTTTTCATTCTCAGCTGGTCCTGAATCTGAAATACAAAGGAAAGATCCACTGGCGATTGAGAGACAAATACCTGGTCTTTTTTTAATAGCAGATGTTCACACAGCTTAGCTGTCATCTTATGATCCAGTTCCCTGCTTAATTCCAGCCGAACAGGACAGAGCTTTCTTCTGAGTTTAACCACCTCTGCCATGTGTTCCCTGTAGTCAAGATCCTCATCAAAGATACTGTCTGCATCAATATCTGCATTTCTGGTTATGCGAATCAGTGACTTTGCACTCAGCCGGTATTTCTGAAATACTTTAGGCAGAAAATGTAAAATTAATTCTTCCACCAGCAGAAAGCTCCCGGTTCTTCCTGGAATAGCCGTAAGCCTTCCAAATACTTCACTGCTGCATGGTACAATTCCGAATTTTTCCCGGTCTGTTTTGGTTTCCAATACTGCTGCCGCATAGATTTCATTATTTTTCAAAAATGGAAAAGGCTGTTTTTTACCTACCACCATTGTGGACAGAAGCGGCAGAATATCCTGCTCAAAATAGCGTTCCAGATAATCTTTTTCCCCATCTGTCAATTGGCTGATTTTCATCAAATAAATTCCTTCGGTTTCAAGAAGAGACATTAATTCTTCGTAAATTTGATCCTTTACTTTTTCTAATTCCCGTACCCGTTTAAATATAGCTTCCATCTGCTCTCTGCTGGTCATCTGGGTTTTATTTTCTCTGATTTCTTTTGATAACAACATCTGATCATGAAGAGAGCCTACCCTGACCATAAAAAATTCATCCAGATTGCTCTGGAAAATGGACAGAAAAGTAAGGCGCTCACAAATGGGCACCTTAGGATCAGCAGCTTCTTCTAATACACGTTCATTAAATTTAAGCCAGGATAATTCCCGGTTTTCAAAACAAGATAATTGTTTATCTTTCATGTGGCTCACATCCTCATTTTCTTATCTCTTGTATTTAGCTTGAGTTACTCAGGTGATATAATCCTAAGAATTTTCACAGTATTACCTGACTTTTAGCACATAATGGCCAATTGACCTTAACAAGCCAGTTTCCATTTCACTGAATAATTTTCTTTAGCAAACTTTATGCCCATTAG
Source organism: Robinsoniella sp. (assembly GCF_034124845.1). NCBI lineage: Bacteria > Bacillati > Bacillota > Clostridia > Lachnospirales > Lachnospiraceae > Robinsoniella > Robinsoniella sp. Next base: position 1,833 of record NZ_JAWYAJ010000264.1, on the reverse strand, counting down.
CTGTCAGCTTAAATTTTGATCCCAGCATTTCCGCTGCACGTTTGCACATCAGCATCCGCTGCAAAAAGATTTCAAAATAATCCATAATTGAGCAAATACTTTCATCCAGTTCCACACTTAACTGGATCGTCTTTGTATCAGTCAGAATGGTTAACTCTGAAGTAACGGCTGCATAGTTTACCCGGTCGTGTTTATCAAAACTTTCCTTGACCGTATTTCGGACACGGTTTCTTCTCACATCTGTCTTATCCGCCAATATTACAGCTGCTGATACTGCGTCTACTGCCGTTCCTGTTTTCTCATCATGCTGTCCTATAGCACTGATAATGGTAGCTGCATCTTCCGGTGGAATATCATACTGGCGAAGCAGCGTAAATGCCATAATAGCTCCGCTGTGGGCATGGTCGTTTCGGTTGATGCTATTGCCGATATCGTGTATATAACCAGCTATCCTTGCGAGTTCTATATCCTTTTTGCTGTATCCCAGTTCTTTTAATATTCTTCCGGCAATCTGGGCTACCTTTACTGCATGACTCAAAGAATGCTCCGTATATCCCAGCACTCCAAGGTTGTCATTTCCCTTTTTTATATATGCTCTTATTTCTTCTGATTCCTTGATTTTCTTATAGGTAATCTGTTCCATATATCTCCTTTGTTAATTGTACCTTTTCAATGTGAATGCCCCATTTAGTCTTTATCCGACGCATTCACTTTGCTGCAGACGCTGTAAAAATGCCAAAAGCATCTGCACTGCTTCCGGTATATATGCCCATAGCAGTACAGCCAAAATAACAGACTGCACTATGTATCATAGCAGTACGGATTTTGTTTCTCTATCTGTCCTTGGTTAAAAATATGTAAAATATATGTAATGTCTGTCTAGATTCCATATATCAGGTATTATCTCCACTTTTCTCTGCTGCAAACCTTAAATACTGAAAAAGAAGTTTCCTCATTTTACGAATTAATGGTGGGTTTTTGGTGTATGCTGCTTTAAATTCCATGTTCACTTAAATATTTTAAAAACTTTGCTTCACTCAGTATCTCATTTGTAACAAATTTTCCTTCATTAAAAAAACTGTATGTGGTAAATGGGGATGGGGCATTTTGTGCCTGCCGGGTTGTTTCAATTTTACAAAGTTTGAAGTCTGCTCCATGCTCCCTGGCTATTTTCTGAAGCATCGGTGCATATTTGTCCGTATGAGGACATTGATTTGTGTAGTAGAGCACCATCCCCTGCTCCTTAATTTCACCTTTTTTTACACATTCTTTAAATTTGGGGACCGGGGCATTTTCTTTCAGTGGTAAATATAAAAGTTCGAAATACGGCGCTGCGGTATCGGCTGTCAAAAAGCCCTTATATTTTAAATACTTGGGATCGGACAAAAACGGCATCTTTTTACCGGAAGATAATACCGTAATGCCATCCATATTCCTCTCCTTTGCATCGTCGATACAGGATTCCAGCAATTGATTTGCATATCCCTGACCCTTAAACTTACCGGACACCCAGAAACAGTTGATGTGCAGATAATTGGGCGCTTCTATCGGATACCAGGCTTTTTCACCCGGAATATATTCAATGAATACTTTTCCTCTTTCATTTAATTTACGAAACACCAATCCGTCTGCAAAACGTTCTTTCAGCCATGCTTTCTTGGATGATACACAGGTTTCTCCTTTTTTATCTGCAATTGCACAACAGATGTGTTCTTTCTCAATATTTTCCATATTTACTGTTATTAATTCCATTCTTTTTCTCCTTTATCAAATATATATTAGAGCGTGTTTTAAAATTGCTTTCTGACAACTGTACGTCACACTTTGTGGGAG
>NZ_JAWYAJ010000263.1:0-2956 GCF_034124845.1 Robinsoniella sp. | reverse complement strand
AACTGCTCAGCCAGTGCAAAATCCAACTGAATGGTAATCATTGTGTCTTCTTTGCCATATACATTTTTCGCCTGGATATCCAGTTTCGGTCCATAAAATGCTGCTTCTCCATCTGCTTCCACAAATGGAAGTCCCAATTCTGAAAGCATTTCACGCATAACTCCCTGTGACTCTTCCCAGTATGCAGCGTCTCCGATATATTTTTCCGTATTGTTCGGATCCCATTTTGACAGACGGTAGGTTACGTCATTTTCCAGTCCCAGGGTCTTCAGACAATAGAGTGCCAGGTTTACACATCCTTTGAACTCTTCATGGATCTGCTCCGGAGTCATGATTAAATGTCCTTCGGAAATGGTAAACTGGCGTACTCTGGTAAGTCCGTGCATTTCTCCGGATTCTTCATTTCTGAATAAGGTGGAAGTTTCACCATAGCGCAGCGGCAGATCCCGGTAACTCTTCTGGCTGGCTTTATATACGTAGTACTGGAATGGACAGGTCATGGGACGAAGTGCGAATACTTCATCATCCTTGTCTTCATCTCCCAGGACAAACATTCCTTCTTTATAGTGATCCCAGTGACCGGAAATCTTATACAGATCACTTTTTGCCATTAATGGCGTTTTGGTTCTCACATAGCCTCTCTTTTCTTCTTCGTCTTCAATCCATCTCTGCAGAGTCTGTATGATGGTAACGCCCTTAGGCATAAGAAGCGGCAGTCCCTGACCGATTACATCTACCGTAGTGAATAACTCCATTTCACGCCCCAATTTGTTATGGTCACGTTTTTTTGCTTCTTCCATTTGTAACAGATAAGCATTTAATTCATCTTTTTTGGCAAATGCTGTTCCGTAGATACGCGCAAGCATTTTATTTTTTTCATTACCTCTCCAGTATGCACCGGAAGAAGAAGTCAGCTTAAATGCTTTAATGGACTTTGTGCTCATTAAATGCGGTCCAGCACAGAGATCTGTAAAATCTCCCTGGCGGTAAAAAGAAATAGTGGAATTTTCCGGAAGGTCCTGAATCAATTCTACTTTATAAGGTTCCCCCTTTTCTTCCATGAACTGAATCGCTTCTTCTCTTGGCAAAGTAAACTTTTCCAGTCTTGCTCCTTCTTTGATGATTTTCTTCATCTCTTTTTCGATATTATCCAGGTCTTCTCTGGAAAATGGCTCATGATCAAAATCATAGTAGAAACCGGTGTCAATCGATGGCCCAATTGCCAGTTTTGCATCCGGATACAGGCGTTTTACCGCCTCAGCCAGCACATGTGAGGTAGTATGACGCAGAGCCGCCAGTCCCTTTTCATCATTAGCAGTTAAAATAGAAAGTTCACAGTCCTGGTCTACTACAGTTCGCAGATCCACAACCTCACCGTTTACTTCTCCGGCACATGCCATTCTTGCCAGCCCCTCACTAATATCCATCGCGATATCATATACAGATTTGCTGTCTTCATATTCTTTTTTTGATCCATCTTTTAATGTAATAATCATATTGTTACCCATTTTGTGCCCCAGGTTAATCTGCAGCACAGCCGCTACATTGCAGCTTCCTTTCTATCATTTTTCATCTTTTACAACATACTTCACGCAAAAAGTCCCCGGACCATACCTGCCGGTACGATCCAGGGACGAGTATTCGAACTCGCGGTTCCACCCTGATTGTTTCTTAGAAACCACTCATTTTGATGATAACGGTATCACCGGACCGGATTAGGGCCACTCAGAGGCAGTTTTCAAATGTTTCCTAACAGGATATTTCCAGCACCAATCCCTCTCTGGGTTATTCCGCATTCTACTCTTCTCTTCAACGTATTAACAATCTCTATTCTTGATTATAGCATTTACACTTCATTTGTCAACACCTGATATTCATTTAAATATTTCCAACCAGTTTTTCTTTAACCAAAGCAAAAAATTCCCGCACCAGATAATGAATCTGGAACCTTGGGTCGGAAGCTGCTGCTATTCCCGACAGATTTGTATATCCCTGCTTCTTTCCCAGCTGTATTGCCCGGAAAACATGGAAATTGTTTGTCACAATGCCAACTTTGTCTTCTTTGCTTCCAATAAGCTGCGCACTGTACTTCAGGTTTTCCTGGGTACTGGTGGATTTATCTTCTAAAATTAGTCTGTTTGCTTCAATCCCCCCTGCTGTCAGGTAACGTCTCATGGCCTCCGCCTCGGTAATATCCTCGCCGGGACCTCTGCCGCCGGAGAGGACAGCCTTGCTTTCCGGATTTTCTTTCAGGTATTCAGCTGCTGCATCCAGACGCAATGTCAATGCTCTACTGGGGACTTCTCCCTTAACCTGGGCACCCAGAACGATTACGTAATCCAGATTCTTTTCCCCATGCTGGAACATGCCGGTGAAAATAAATACTTCCACCAGTAAAAAAACAAATAATCCTACCGCCAGCACGCCGCCTAAAATGACTTTGCACCAGGTGGGAAAAAAATGTGCCCCCGGATGTGTTTTATGGTAGTGTCCCAAAAAGGCAAGACCAAAAAACACTGCTGCTCCGCAAAGCCAAATGATTGAAAAATCCATTCCGATACTCACTAAAATCACAAAATAAAGCAAGGATGCTATTCCTAAAACCAGCCATAAAATCTGCATTGTATTTTGATACCCCCTTTTGTCTGTGTTTTCATTACTATTTTCGACTATTTTCCAACTATATTACAAAGATCTTTTTTCAGTTTAACTTATTTTACAAGGTCTGTCAATGCGGCGGTGGTTTCATAACGTAGTGTTCTATTAAATGCCTTATATTTGGGTTTTGCTGATTAAGACGCTTTGTATACAGAGGTAGTGTACGAAAAGATGGGCGTGGGAAACTGGTATGAACTCCGTCAGCTGGCCGCAGAACTGGTATTTTCTAACCTTTCCGAAGCGCTTTTTGACGGCACGCGGGCATTCACCGAGAAATCCTGATGCATTTCTCGGTTCA
>NZ_JAWYAJ010000262.1:2587-3517 GCF_034124845.1 Robinsoniella sp. | reverse complement strand
TTCCAGGGTGTTACAGAAGATGCGAAGAATACTGTATATTTAAGACCCGAAACAGCGCAGGGTATTTTTGTGAATTTTAAAAATGTTCAGAGAACTTCCAGAAAGAAAATTCCGTTTGGAATCGGACAGATCGGTAAATCTTTCCGTAATGAAATCACACCCGGAAACTTTACTTTCCGTACAAGAGAATTCGAACAGATGGAGCTGGAATTCTTCTGTGAACCAGGAACAGATCTGGAGTGGTTTGCTTACTGGAAAAAATACTGCCTGGACTGGTTAACCGCGCTTGGTATGAAAGAAGACGAGATGCGTGCAAGAGACCATGCGGCAGAAGAGCTTTGCTTCTATAGTAAAGCTACTACCGATATTGAGTTCCTGTTCCCATTCGGATGGGGCGAATTATGGGGTGTTGCCGACAGAACTGATTATGACCTGACACAGCATCAGGATACTTCCGGACAGGATATGAGTTATTTTGATGATGAGAAAAAAGAAAAATATATTCCATATGTAATCGAACCGTCACTTGGCGCAGACCGTGTGGTACTGGCATTCCTATGCAGCGCATATGATGAAGAGGAACTGGAAGGCGGAGATAAGAGAACCGTACTTCGTTTCCATCCGGCACTGGCTCCTATTAAAGTGGGTGTGCTGCCATTATCCAAGAAATTAAATGAAGGCGCAGAAAAAGTATTTACGATGCTGTCTAAGAAATATAACTGTGAATTTGACGACCGTGGAAACATTGGAAAACGTTACAGACGTCAGGATGAAATCGGAACACCTTTCTGTGTAACCTATGATTTTGAATCTGAGACAGACGGAGCGGTTACTGTCCGTGACCGTGATTCTATGCAGCAGGAAAGAATTAAAATTGAAGAATTAGAGGCATATCTGGCAGACAAATTTGAATTTTAAGCAGCTGTCAGG
>NZ_JAWYAJ010000262.1:0-2577 GCF_034124845.1 Robinsoniella sp. | reverse complement strand
TCAGGAATTGGCGATCGTAAAGCCCACAGGGGAATATAAACATTCCCTCTGTGGGCTTTTTATATGGGGGTTTTTGAATAGCACAACTTTGTACAAATATTCGCATACCTGGCAATTCCTCCATTGGGGAGGAGAGATTATAATAAGGATAAAGTAAAAGCTTTGGAGGAGGTTTTCTATGAGGTATGGATATTTTGACAATGAGAATAGAGAGTACGTAATTGAACGGGTGGATCTTTCTGCATCCTGGACGAATTATATTGGGGTTGAGGATATGTGCGGAGTTGTGAACCATACGGCAGGAGGATATTTATTTTATAAATCACCGGAATATCACCGGATCACCAGATTCCGGGCAAATGCTGTACCTATGGACCGCCCGGGGCATTATGTCTATCTAAGGGATAATGAATCAGAGGATTACTGGAGCATTTCCTGGCAGCCGGTAGGGAAGTCCCTGGACGAGGCACAATACACCTGCCGCCATGGCTTGTCCTATTCGGTATATGAATGTTGCTATAAGGGAATTAAAGCATCCCAGGCCCTGGTAATTCCCATTGGTGATGCAGTAGAGTTATGGGATGTTAAGGTGCAGAACCAAAGTGACCGGGAGAGGGAGTTAAGCCTGTTTTCTTACTGTGAATTTTCCTTCCATCATATTAATATGGATAACCAGAACTTTCAGATGAGCATGTACGCAGCAGGGTCATCCTGTGAAGACGGAATTATTGAACATGATTTGTTTTATGAAGAGTTTGGATACCAGTATTTTACATCCAGTACCCTTCAGGACAGTTATGAGACATTGAGAGATCAGTTTATTGGTAAATACCGGACGGAGGATAATCCCATAGGGGTGGAACGTGGGTATCTGGAAGGCGGATCAGAAAATGGCAATAATCACTGTGGTGCATTTCAGAAAAAAATAGTACTGCAGCCTGGGGAAGAAGTCCGGATCGTATATATGCTTGGAGAAGGCGGAAGAAAAACAGGGGCAGTTGTCCGTGAAAAATACAGCAGACCGGACGCGATGGAAAAAGTATATGCCGATCTGCGGGCTTTCTGGAAAAAGAAGCTGGATAAACTACAGATTCAGACACCAAATGAAGGCATGAATACTTTAATTAACACCTGGACCCTGTATCAGGCTGAAATAAATGTTATGTTTTCCAGGTTTGCATCTTTTATAGAAGTGGGAGGCAGAACGGGACTCGGTTACCGGGATACGGCTCAGGATGCCATGACAATCCCCCATTCCAACCCGCAGAAGTGCCGTCAGAGACTGGTAGAATTACTGAGAGGGCTGGTTTCAAAAGGATATGGGCTTCATTTATTCCAGCCGGAATGGTTCGATCCGGATACAGAAGTAAAGCCCTTTAAATCTCCAACGGTTGTGCCCACACCAAATGCGAAGGATATGATTCACGGGCTGGAAGATACCTGCTCCGATGATGCGCTGTGGCTGGTGAGCGCCATTGTGGAATATGTGAAAGAAACGGGTGAATTTTCATTCCTGGATCAGGTACTGTCCTATGCCGATGGCGGTGAAGGAACCGTATATGAGCATATGACGAAGATCCTGGATTTTTCGGCGGAGCAGGTAGGGGAAAGCGGAATCTGCAAAGGACTGCGTGCTGACTGGAATGACTGTCTAAACCTGGGCGGCGGTGAAAGTGCAATGGTTTCCTTCCTGCATTATTGGGCAATCCAGAATTTCCTGGAAACGGCAAGGTATTTAAAACGACTGGATGATGTGAATAAGTATGAGAAGATGGCTGCAAAGGTACAAGAGGTCTGTGATACCAGGCTCTGGGATGAGGAATGGTTTATCCGGGGCGTAACGAAAAACGGAAGAAAGATTGGCACCATGAAGGACAGGGAAGGGAAAATTCACCTGGAATCGAATGCATGGGCGGTTCTGTCCGGTGCAGCATCCGAAGAAAAAGGCAAAAGGGCAATGGACAGCGTTGACCGGTATCTGTTTACACCATACGGAATTTTGTTAAACGGGCCATCCTATACCCAGCCGGATGATGACATCGGTTTTGTGACACGGGTTTATCCCGGATTAAAAGAAAACAGTTCTGTATTCAGCCATCCAAATCCCTGGGCATGGGCTGCAGAGTGTGTACTTGGCAGGGGGGACCGTGCGATGAAATTTTATGATGCTTTATGTCCCTATAACCAGAATGACCAGATCGAGATACGGGAGTCAGAACCCTATTCCTACTGCCAGTTCATTGTTGGGCGGGATCACAAGGCATTTGGCAGGGCAAGGCATCCCTTTATGACCGGAACAGGCGGATGGGCTTATTTCTCTGCAACCAGGTATATGCTAGGCATTAAACCACAGTTTGACCATTTGCAGATAGATCCCTGCGTACCATCTGACTGGAAAGAGTTTAAGGTTACCAGAGAATTTAGGGGAGCGGTGTATGAAATTACAGTTCTCAATCCGGATAGCGTTATGAAAGGTGTTACCAGGATGTATCTGGATGGAGCGGAAACAAACGTGATTCCGGTATGCGATGCCGGAAGCAGGCATGAAGTAACTGTCATTATGGGAAGATAAAAGAA
>NZ_JAWYAJ010000261.1:0-29292 GCF_034124845.1 Robinsoniella sp. | reverse complement strand
TAGCAGAGAAAAAGGAGGCGGCTCTTCATGAATAAGATTCCAAATCGTCAGGCTATATGTGATGTATTAATTGAAAAAGCAAATACCGATAAAGATATCGTGGTATTATGCAGTGACTCCAGAGGTTCTGCATCCCTGGCGCCCTTTACAAAGGCTCATCCGGAACAGTTTATTGAAGTGGGGATAGCAGAACAAAATCTGGTCAGCATTTCCGCAGGTCTTGCAAAATGTGGTAAAAAACCTTTTGCGGCTTCTCCGGCATGCTTCCTGTCTACCAGAAGCTTTGAGCAGGCAAAAGTTGATGTGGCATACTCTAATACCAACGTGAAATTAATTGGTATCAGCGGCGGTATCAGCTACGGAGCTCTCGGCATGAGCCATCATTCTGCACAGGATATTGCAGCGCTTGCCAGTGTGCCCAATATGAGAGTTTATCTCCCAAGTGACAGACATCAGACGAAGTGTCTGGTGGAAGCTTTGGTGCAGGATGAAAAACCGGCATACATCCGTGTGGGCAGAAATGCAGTAGAAGATATCTATGAAGAAGGAAATGTACCATTTGAAATGGATAAAGCAACAGTTGTTACAAAAGGCAGTGATCTTGCAATTGTTGCCTGCGGTGAAATGGTTAAACCGGCTGTGGAAGCAGCTGCGATGTTACAGGAAAAAGGGATTGGGGCAGCGGTTCTGGATATGTACTGTGTAAAACCACTGGATAAAGAGGCAGTTGTGAAGGCTGCCCAAAATGCTAAAGCAGTGATTACAATGGAAGAACATGCACCGTTTGGAGGACTGGGATCCATGGTCAGCCAGGTAGTGGCAAGTGAATGCCCGAAAAAGGTTATCAATATGGCGCTTCCGGATGCGCCAGTAATCACCGGTACATCAAAAGAGGTATTTGATTACTATGGTCTGAATGCAGAGGGGATTGTAAAGAAAGCCCTGGAAATTCTGCAGTAACTGGAAGTTAAAAAACTGTATTCCCGTCTGGCAAAGTTAAGCAGTTAATGGGGCATGAGAGGAAACTATGGCGAAAAAGTATGTTTTAGGAATAGATCAGAGTACCCAGGGTACGAAAGCATTGCTCTTTGATGAGGAAGGAGCGCTTCTTTACCGAAGCGACCTGCCTCATGAACAGATCATAAATGAAAAAGGCTGGGTATCTCATAATCCGATGGAAATCTATCGGAATACCGTACAGGTCGTGAAGAACCTGCTGGAAGAAAATCAGATTGATAAGAATGAAATTGAAGTAATCGGTATCAGCAATCAGAGAGAAACTGCGCTGGTCTGGGACAGAGAAAGTGGAGAACCTATTGCAGATGCCGTTGTCTGGCAGTGTGCAAGAGGAGAGGCGATCTGTAACCAGATAGAAGAAAAAGGCTGCGGAGAAATGATCCGATTACATACCGGACTGCAGCTTTCCCCCTATTTCTCAGCAGGAAAGATTGCATGGGTTCTGCAAAATATTCCGGGAGCACGTGAGAAGGCTGACCGCGGTGAACTTTGCTGCGGTACCATCGACAGCTGGCTGGTATATAAACTCACCGGACAGAAAATGTTCTGCACGGATTACTCCAATGCCAGCAGAACCCAGATGTTTAATATCAGTACGCTGGCATGGGACGAAGAAGTCTGCAGCTTATTTGGCATACCGGTTCCATGTCTGGCTGAAGTGACGGATTCCAACGGATATTACGGGGAAACTGATTTTGAAGGATATTTAGAGCATCCGGTAGCAATACGAGGTGTAATGGGAGACTCCCATGGTGCTTTATTCGGTCAGGGATGCCTAGAAAAAGGTATGATTAAAACCACATATGGAACCGGATCATCGGTAATGATGAATATCGGAGAAGAGCCTGTACTCAGTAAAAAGGTAGTAACATCGCTGGCTTGGAGTATGGATGGTAAAGTGAACTATGTTCTGGAAGGCAATATAAACTATACCGGTGCTGTGATTACATGGCTGAAGGAAGATCTCAAACTGATTCAGTCAGCAAATGATACGGAAGCGCTGGCAAGAAAGGCAAATCCTGAGGATCATACTTATCTGGTACCTGCATTTTCCGGCTTGTCGGCACCTTACTGGGACGGTAAGGCAACGGCTATGATAAACGGCATTACCAGAACGACAGGGCAGGCTGAAATTGTGCGTGCGGGACTGGAATGTATCGCATACCAGATTACAGATGTGGTTCGTGCCATGGGTGAAGAATCCGGCATTGAGATAAGCAGGCTCATGGTAGACGGAGGTCCTACAAAAAATGGTTACTTAATGCAGTTCCAAAGCGATATGCTGGGAATTGAAGTACAGGTACCCGACCAGGAAGAATTATCCGGAATCGGTGCTGCATACGCCGCAGGAATCGCTGCAGGAATATATGATAAAAACCGAATCTTTGACAGAATGAAACGGACCAGGTTCACCCCCCAAATGGATAAAGCAATACAGGAAGTTAAGTATGAGGGATGGGTAAATGCCGTTAAGATGGTGTTGACTGAGAAGCAGTTGTAAATGAAGTCGAAAACCCCGCTGCTCGCGGGAATAAAGACGGTGTATGATAAGAGCAGGAAGCGGGCAAAATTTGCCGGCTTCCTGCTCTTTAATGTGGGTTATGGAATATCTGCCAGAGGGTAAGGCGAGGCTAAAATTATTTACTAAGAATCTCCTTCAGATCTTCCCCGGCATCTCCGGTTGGATGAATATTAAAATTAGTTACCAGATATTCCAGTACGTTTGGCGATATAAATGCCGGCAGCGTAGGACCAAGGTAAATATTTTTAATTCCCAGGGATAAGAGCGTCAGCAGGATACAGACAGCCTTTTGCTCATACCAGGAAAGTACCAGGGTCAGCGGCAATTCATTAACATCACAGGAGAAAGCGTTTGCAAGCGCAACAGCTACTTTGATCGCACTGAAGGCATCGTTACACTGTCCCATATCCAGGATACGCGGCAGTCCGCCCAGTGTTCCCAGATCTAAATCGTTAAAACGGAACTTCCCGCAGGCAAGAGTGAGAATCTGGGAGTCAGCCGGTGTCTGTTTTACAAAGTCGGTATAGTAATTTCTGCCTGGTCTGGCACCGTCACATCCGCCAACCAGGAAGATATGTTTCAGATCACCGGAGTTTACAGCATTGATTACGGTTTCTGCTGCGGCTAAAACGGTATCATGTCCAAATCCGGTAGTGACCTGTGTTCCGCCATTGATTCCAGGTATGGTAACGGCTTCATCATAGCCGCCGAGTTCCAGGGCTTTTTTTATAACAGGAGAGAAATCCTTTGTGCCGTCCGCTTCATCAATGTGGGCCATGCCGGGGTAAGCCACTTCGGCTGTGGTAAATACCCGGTCCTGGTAACTTTCTTTAGGAGGCATCAGACAGTTTGTAGTAAATAGTACCGGAGCCGGAATAGCGGCAAATTCTTTTTGCTGGTTCTGCCATGCGGTGCCAAAGTGTCCTTTTAAATGTGGATATGCATTTAATTTTGGATAAGCATGTGCCGGCAGCATTTCCCCATGGGTATAGATCTGTATGCCCGTGTCTTTTGTCTGCTCCAACAGCAGTGCCAGATCGTGGAGATCATGGCCGGAGATTACAATAAACGGTCCTTTTTCTATAGTAAGGGAGACTGTCTTTGGGGATGGGGTTCCGTAGGTTTTTGTATTTGCAGTATCCAAAAGCTCCATACATTTCAAGTTGACCTGACCGGTTTCCATTACGAATGGCAGAAGTTCTTCCATGGTGTAATCATATCCCACAGCGAAAAGACCTTTGTAAAAGAACGCATTTACTTCCTCATCCTGATAGCCAAGTACCATTGCATGATAGGCATAGGCTGCCATTCCGCGCAGACCAAAGAGGATCAGGGATTTCAAGCTTCGGATATCCTCCTGGGCATTCCAGAGCGTATCACAATCAAAGTCATCATTTCTGGAACAGGGGGATCCGCAGGAACCGCATCTGGGAATTAAAGCTTCTTTTTCTTCATGTACCCTTGTGATTAGTTTCTCAATTGCCTCATCATCAAAGCTTACGTTTGTGAGGGTGGCAAATAATCCTTCAATCACAATGCGGTGAGTGGCAACAGAAGGGATATTGCCGTCTGTTGCTCTTGCAAGCCCGATCAGTGCCCCTGTTAACTGATCCTGAAGCTTGGCAGTACTTTCCTTTTTGCCGCAGACTCCGGATCTTCCTGTACAACCGGTACATCCGGCTGTTTGTTCACATTGAAAGCAAAACATTTTTTCCATAATTAATTCCTCCATAATATTCTTTATTTAATTAAAATGTAATAGGGTGTTTGATAAAACTTTGCCTAAACAAAATGAGACAGGATGTCATCCTTAAAAGGATACAAATTCTGATTTTATGATTTCTCCATCAATGGAAATGACCACCACACGGCAGGATATGTTTTTGCCGCTTTGAGCAATTGCGGTTTTTACCGCATGTTCCATCCCTCCGCAGCAGGGAACTTCCATGCGTACGATGGTAATGCTTTTCAGATCATTCAAATGAATGATCTCTGTGAGCTTTTCTGAATAATCTGTCTCATCCAGTTTGGGACAGCCGATCAGTGTAATATGACTTTTGATAAAGTCCCGATGGAAATTACCATAGGAAAATGCAGTACAATCGGCAGCTACTAATAAATCAGCCTGGTCAAAGTATGGAGCCTGAACCGGGACCAGCTTGATTTGTACCGGCCATTGAGTAAGTTCACTATTAGATGGCATATCTGTATTTACCGATGCGTCACTTCCGTGGCTGATGGTGTGGGCTCTGCTTCCCGGACATCCGTCGTGATGGATATGGTGTGAGGAAGCAGTTTGAGTCGGGGAAAAAGTTTTTCGTTTTGCAGCCATGTGTGCCTGTACGGCTTCTTTGTCGTAAGCAGGTGCCTCCCGTTCTTCAAAAGAAATAGCATCTTCCGGACATGCGGGCAGGCAGTCACCAAGTCCGTCACAATAATCTTCTCTAAGAAGTACTGCTTTGCCATTTACAATACCAATGGCACCTTCGTGGCAGGCATCTGCACAGATACCGCAGCCCGTACATTTCTTTTCGTTTATTTTTATAATTTTACGTATCATATTATTTCCTCCCAGCGTGTATTTGAAAATAGCTTTAGCTTATTACAAGCTTTAACCCTTGACTTCATGCTCAAATTCTACTATATTAAAAAGAAAAGTTCTGTTGGATTTACAACAAAAAAGAAAAAAAGGAAAAATAATTATGATCCAGTCACCATTATTTAAAGGAATTGCAGAAGAGGGATTAAAAGAACTGCTGAAATGCCTGAATGCAAAGGAATCAGCATATGAGAAAAATGAGTTTATTTTTCGTGCAGGAGAGAAAGCTTCTTCCATAGGTGTAATTATATGCGGCAGTGTCTATGTCTTAAAGGAAGATTTCTGGGGAAACCGAACCATATTGGCAAAGCTGGAAGAAGGGGATCTGTTTGGAGAAGCATTTGCATGCAGAGAAGAAGAGAAGCTTCCGGTGAGCGTGATGGCAGTGGAAAAGTCTCGTATTTTATTCGTGGATTACCGCCGTATTATTACCAATTGTCCCAACACCTGTGTGTTCCACGCTACCCTGATTGAAAATATGATTCGTATTTTGGCAGGAAAAAATGTAATGTTAACACAGAAGATGGAACATATGAGTAAAAGAACTACCAGAGAAAAAATTCTGTCCTATTTATCGGCGCAGGCCGTACGGTGCAAAAGTAATGCTTTTACCATACCGTTTAACCGCCAGGAACTTGCTGATTTTCTCTGTGTAGAACGGAGCGCGATGTCTGCCGAGCTTGGCAAAATGCGAAAAGAAGGGCTGCTTAGCTGTGAAAAGAACCGGTTTGTATTAAATAAATGATGATCTCTAGAACAGGCCTTTCCGAAGCGCTTTGGCATGCGGGCATTGCTCCGTAATCCTGACGATTTCGCAACTAATGCCCGCTCAGTATAGACATAAATTATACGTAGTATATTTGTACTGAATTTGTGCCCCCTGCTGTGATGATCATATCTGAAATTCGTGCCCGCCATCTTTCATGAGATAATCCACAACATCTTTTACCTGGTTCAACTGCCACACATCTTTTAATGGTATTTCAGTTAGGAAACGCTCCTCAAAGGCACAGACCAAATTGGCAACATCCAGAGAGTTTAATGCCAGATCCGTAACAAAATTTGTATCGTAGGTCAAATATTTGATTCCGGTAATCTGGTATATGGTTTCTTCAATAATATGAAATGCCTGTTCCTCAGTCATGGGCGCTATCACCTCTTTTCAATTTCTGAATGGATGTTTTGCGGAATTCTGTTTCGGAAATTTTAATGGAATAGATTCGCATGTAAGTAGGGAGAGCATGATTGAGTTCCAAAACTTCTTCTTGAATTTGTTCCAGAACCTGAAAGGAGGACATGCCGTGTGTCTGGGCTGAGTCGGCGTAAATAATTACGGAAAGCTTTACATCATCAGCGGATTTTCCGTTACTGGCACCATATACCATGGCCTCTTTTACCAGAGGGAGCTTTAAAATGCGTTTTTCCAGTTCTTCCGGCACTACTTTTTTACCATTGCTGAATACAATCAGATTCTTTTTACGGCCACTGATATACAAGTGGCCTTTTCGGTCCTCATATCCCAGATCCCCCGTTCGAAACCAGCCATCCTCAAAGGCTTTTCTGGTCATTTGAGGATTTTTATAATAACCTTTGAATACCGAGGGGCCTTTTATAAGAATCTCCCCATTTGAAAATTTAACTTCCATTTCCGGGAGCAGCACTCCTACGGAAGAGCACTTATTGTCTTTGTTGCGGTTGACGCTGACCAGCGGGCTGCATTCTGTAATGCCGTACCCCTGTAAAACGCTGATACCGTAAGCTTGAAATTCCCCTGATATTTCTTCGTTCATGTGGGCGCCACCGCTGATAATCAGCATCGCATTTTTTCCAAGCACCTTTTTAACAGCATCATTGAGATAAGGCTTACAAGGCAGATGGAGTCTTTGCAACTTTTCATATTTTTGAACAGCATTAATGGCTTCCTGGCGTATACCGCAGCGCTCCTGCTCCAGATGAATACTCTTTAACAGAGTCTCGGTTATCATTGGAACGGATAAGATCAGAGAGGGGGAAAAAAGTTTTAATTCTTCCATTAATGTTTTCAGGTTTCCGTTAATACAGATGTTCTGTCCCTGGGTCAGAACATTGATTGCACCGCAAACCAGGGAGTAGGTGTGGTACAGGGGCAGGGGAGTGAAGACCCGGTCTCCCGTTTCTACCAGAGCCTGGGCATTACAGGCATTGTGCAGCAGGTTACCATGGGTGAGCATCACCAGCTTTGATGCGCTGGTAGTACCGGAGGTATTGATCAGCAGTGCAAGATCATCTTCCTTAACTGAAGCCGTGACAGGGACCAGAACGGGGTCATCTGTATCGCAGGGAGATGACCGCCGAATGCATTCCCAAAAGGGGAAAATATTGTCATCCTCTCCATAGTCCATGGAAATAATTGTATTTACAGGGAAAGTATTTTCTTTCACGAGTGACATAAATTCCTGGGATAGGATGACTGCCTGTACATCAGCATATTCCAGCATGCTGCAAATTTCGATAGGTGTCTGTTCCACATCGATGGCGACGGTTACGCTGCCTATGCATCCGATTGCCCAGAATGCCACCAGCCATTCATAGCGGTTTTCACTGATAATGGCAATGTGCTTGCGAGTGAGTCCCATAGCGGTAAGTGCTTTTGCGAAAGCGCAGATGTCACCGGAGAGCTGCCGGTAAGTATATTCAAATAATTCCCTCCTGGGACTAAAAATGGTAATTGCCGTCTTATCTTTATGTAAAGGAGCCATTTTGGAGAGGCATTCCGGTAAGGTAGTATAACGGTGAATTTTATTTAGCGGATATTTTCGATTCATAAATTCCTCCATTGGGGTCTGATTTAATAAGTCCACTGTAATTCCTGGTTCATCTGCTCATAATCAGATTCAATGATGCTGATAAATTCATCAACCAGGCTGCCGTCGAATTGTGTGTTTCGCCCTTCGCGCAATTCGCAGAGCGCTTTTTCCAGAGTTAGTTTTTTTCGGTAATGGCGGTTGGACATCATGGCATCGAAGGCATCTGCAATGGAGATAATCCGTGCCTGGAGAGGGATTTCTTCTCCCCTGCGTTGATTGGGATATCCGCTCCCGTCATATCGTTCATGATGGGACAGAACGATATCATCCAGATCCTGGAACATGTCGATGCAGGAGAGGATCTTCGCTCCCATTTTTGGATGGAGGCGTATACTTTCATATTCTTCGTCTGTCAGTTCTCTGTTTTTGCATAGTACAGCGTCAGCAACGCCAACTTTTCCAATGTCATGGAGCAGACCGGCGATCCGGACACATTCACAAAAAGAATCGCTTTTGTGAAGTGCTTTTGCCAGCTTCAGGCTGTAATAAGATACCCGGTCGGAATGGCCTCCGGTATAGATATCTTTGGCATCTACCAGTAGCCGCAGAGCTTCTACTGTCTGCATATAGCTTTCCTTTAACTTGGATATCGCATTAGCAAGTGCCTTGTTATTGGTATTTAAGAGGATATTTAATATGGTATTATGCAGTGCAGTGGAAATCTGTTCCACGTATACGGAGACCAGATAAGCCTGGACCTCATCCAGACCTGTTTGCTTGTTCAGCCCGATGACTCCCAGCCAGGCATCGCTGCCGCCGGGAAGGGGCAGAAGAGCAAGGTTGTCCTGGAAGATGATTTTGCTTTCGGATAAACAGGTCTGGAACAGATCGGTACGGATTTCATAATCTTCCCTGTAAAAAGCATCAAACTCTTTATCGAAACAGCCCGTCCCGCAGAATACATTTTCCGGGAGTACATCCACCGGCATGGAACGTATAATATTTCTTGGTTTCAGCCACACAAAAATATTCCGGTTATCCAGGAGATGATGGATTTGTTCCATGATCTGGCCGGCAATTTCAGTCAGAGGCAGAAGATGATGCAGGCGGGGGATTCCCGAAAGTATCTGGGTAAGCCCGTCCTGGTATCGCTCGATGGTTCTGATCTGGCGGATAGATTTCAGGCTGCTTTCAACCAGCAGTTCCAGTTGGTCGAAGCGGTCTGTTTTTTCAAAATAGCCCTGAATATCTAATTCCCGGATGGTGTACAGGGGAGGTGCGATCTCTTTATGCCCCGTGAGCAATATAACGAATATCTTTTTGTCAAATTCCCGGAGGCGTGCCAGGACTTCATCGCCGCAGATCGGAGTCATCAAAAAGTCGAGAAGCAGTATATCATAAGAATGCTGCTTCATCTGTTCCAGGGCATTTATGGGGTCATTGGATGTATCTACGGTAAAACCGGATGCATCAAAATAAGAAGACAGAGCATCGGTGATATTGCAGTCATCGTCTAAAACGATCATTGAAAAACCATTTTTTTCCCTGCCTATTCTGTTCTTGCGCATACTAATACCTCTCTTTTGCTTATTTATTCGGCGGATACTGGAATTTTAACATAGAAGACAGCGCCGCCAGCCGGATTGTCCTCTACCCACATACTCCCACCAAACTTGCCCCTGATCAGACCCTCAGAACTATACAGGCCCAAACCGGTTCCATTTGCTCCCTTAGTTGTAATCATACTGTGAAAAAGTTTTTTCTTCACCTCAGGCGAGATGCCCGGTCCGTGATCCACTACTTTAATAATAATAAAATCATCTTCCAGATAAGGATTCAAAATGATTTCTCCTCCTTTTTCTTTCATAGAATACACCGCATTATCAATCAGGTTATTTAAAACCTGTACCAGATTATTGACATCTCCGCTCAATAGAAGATCGGAGGGTACTTTATTTATGATAGTCAGCTGGCATTTGTTTTTTGCCAGGTTGTGATTCATCAGCAACTGTACTTTTTTAACCACTTCATCCAGGGAGAATTCCACAATATCTGAGGTATTCATGTTGGTTGCCAGACCTTTTACCGTAGTTATGATATCAGACATATAACTGCAGCAACCGCGGATTTTTGACAGCCATTCCTTCATTTCCCGGGCAATTTCCTGGTGGTCTTCCAGGGTTACTGCCGGATCATCTATACTCAGCTGGTATTCGGTAACCAGATTGCCAAGGCTTTCCACATTTCCGGAAATAGACATAATAGGCGTTTTCAGATTATGGGATATTCCGCCCATCATCTGCCCGAGAGATGCCAGGCGTTCCCGCTCCATGGTACGGCTTAAATTCTGCTGTTCCCGTTTCATATTTTCTTTTAGTTCCGTCACATCTTTTAACAGTGCAACAACACCCACCATGTTGTTCTTCTGAAAAATCGGGGATACCTCCACAGAATAATAGAATTTTCCGTCATCCCGCCATACAGCCTGCTCATATGAAATAACGCTGATGGATTGTTTACATATATCAAAAAAATTCAAAAGATTATAGATCACGTCCTTTTTCCGGTCTTCCAGGGCATCTACGGCATTTTGAAGATAAGTATCCACTGTCATACCGTAAGATTCCCCAAAGGTTTCCTCAAACGCCTGGTTGGTATTCAGTATAAAACCATCGGAGGAAATGACCGCATAGCAGTCAGATATATTATTCAATATGTTTTCCTGGGCAGTTGGCTTGATCTGCAAAAAATTCAGGTAATAAATAGCAATGCCATGAAATGCGATCGTGACCAGGAAAGCCAGCGGCGTGGCGGTTATGGGCAGCGGAAGTATCTTCAGGGTTGCTATTAGATTAACAAGGACCGGGATTCCCAATCCGGCAGCAAATAAGGAGGCCTGCCAGGATATACCCTTGTTCCTGCATTTAAAGCCGTAGCGCAGGCTGATGATTATTGAGGCGATACAATAAACATAGTATTGTGTTCCCGATAAAATAAACAGCGGTCCAAATTCTACCTCGGAAACATAGATGGAGAAGTTCCGGTAAAACAGATGATGATACGGGTTCGTAAATACGACCAGTGATGTTAATACAGGAAGCAGGTAAAGCAGATAATATGCCTTTGGCAAATGTTTAAACTGCTTTACAAAGGTTATGGAAATCAAAAGTGTTGATACGACCATCAGGGCACATGCCGAACAGGTTATGGCATCCATCAGCATTAAAAGGTTCGTTTTGGAATCCGGAATACAGAGGATCCCAAGAATTGCAACCATCCAGATAAGCAAAAAAACGGAGGAAGCCACATAGAGCTTTTGGATCAGTTTTAAACGCCCCTTTGATATGCAGCTGGCAATGAAAAAAAGCAAGATGGCTATGGCGATGTCTACAATATGAGGTGCGATACCCTGCAATTTTATTCCTCCTTCCGGGTGCAGTCGAAGCACCGGCTGATTTTATTGAGATCCGGGCGGGGCCAGGTAAATCCCAGATGCTGCAGCTGATAAGCTGTATCTCTTGCCTGAATCTGAATCTGTGAATGGAAAGCAGTGCCGGAAAAATAAGCTTCTGCAACTGCCTGAATAAATGGAGAGCTGTTTTGGGCAGCCTGGCTGCGGAGCAGTTCTTCAAATTCTACCCGGTCTGCCAGCTCCATATCACAGCAGGATTTCAGGATATCACCCAGAGCAGATTCCTGGGGATTGATCACATGGAAAGCAGTTCCGGGCTGATATAATAATTTCACAATTGCCTCAGCGCACAAATCTACGCTGGTCAGTTCCATAAATACACGGTCAAACTCCCGGGGGATCTTTTTTAACATTAACAATCCCCGGATAATACGGTAAAATGCATTGCTGTCGGGGTTTAGCTGGAAGACACCGTCTTTTGCCCGGGAAACCAGGCGGCCCACCCGGAAGATCCTGGCATTCAGTCCATTTTCTATCGCCCCGGCTACCAGAGCTTCTGCAAGGATTTTACTCTTCGTATAGGGGTTATCCATCCAGTTCTGTCCCATATCCAGATCGTGTTCGCTGAAAAATACAGGGAGTCCCGGAGCATCCATAATATATTCCCCTGCCACACTGATTGTAGAAATGTGTATCAGAGAAGCGTTGGCATGTCTGGCAAAATCAATGACATTTTCTGTGCCATGGGTATTCGTATGTGCAAGCTCATCACCCGGGGCATAATGCCTTACATCTGCGGCACAGTGGATGACCATATCAGCGGTATCTGACAAACGATTATATTCCCCATCTGATATGCCAAAGTGCTCCAGTGTAATATCGCCTTCCAGGATTTCAATACGCCGGCTGACAAAAGAGGAAAAACTTTCTCCAAAATAGCTGGAAATTACTTCTTTCAGCCTTTGTTCCCCGCCGGTACGCACCAGACAGATTAATTTTTCAATTCCCGTTCCAAGCAGTTCATACAGCAGGTGTGCTCCAAGATATCCGGTTGCACCGGTTAGCAGAGTAATTCTGCTATTGGGAATGCTTCGGTGGTTGTCCGGCAGAAATCTTGCGAGTTTTGGAGAATCGGCATCTGCCTCTAAAGTGACGGCAGCTTCTGCATGAATCGGTATAAGCCTTCCGGTAATTTTCTGGGCCTGGCTTGACAGAGTGGGGCAGCTATAAAAATCATTTAAGGAAAAATCGATATGGTTTTTATAATATTGGCTGAGTACCATAATCGCAGTCAGAGAGGTTCCCCCCTGCTTAAAAAAGGATACGTTCCAGTCCACCTTTTTTCCCAGCGCTTCTTCCCAGACAGACTGAAGCAATGCCTCCTGAGGATTGGCAAGGGTCTGCTCCTCCTGGATGTGCGGTATGTTTTCTTTGGGCGGCTCCATTTCCATTAGCTGCCGGATATCCAGCTTACCGCTGGCTGTCCGGGGTAGAGCACTAACCGGTACAAACATAGAAGGAATCATATAGTCGGGCAGCTGTTCCATTAAATAATCCCGTAGTTTTTCTTCGGTATACTGATTAGCCGGAACCAGATATCCCCGCAGGGACTGTACCAGATCATTGTTTTTTACCGGAACCACCGCAGCTTCGGAAGCAAAGCGGGACTGAATGATCTGGGAGGCAATTTCTTCCGGTTCAATCCGGTGGCCGTTTAATTTCAACTGATTATCAACACGTCCCAGGCACTGCCAGTTTCCATCTGCGCGAAGCCGGCCAAGGTCACCGGTTTTGTACATGCGCTCATTATTGCAGAGCAGATCCGGAACAAATACCTGGTTTGTCAAATCCTCCCGGTTAATATAGCCTGCAGCCAGGCATTCTCCTGCAATGTAGATTTCACCTATTGCAGTGGGCGGAAGAGGACGCCTGTTTTCATCCAGAAGATAATAACGGCAATTTCCGATTGGCTTCCCTATATGTATGCTACCCGAATCCGTTACATTCCCCAGGCAGTTGTGAACGGAGGTTTCCGTAGGTCCGTAAATGTTGTATATCCGGGCATTAGACAGTTCCCGGATACGGTCTCGTAGTGAAAGCGTCCAGGGTTCTCCAAGCAGAATTATGATTTCGGTATCTTTTAAAGCCTCACAAAATGCAGTGTTACTCAGACACATCTGAAGCCTGGAAGGGGTCATTTGTATGATTCTGCTCTGGTCTTTATGAATCCGCTCAGCAAGTTTCCAGGGCAGGAGCATTTCTTCTTCATCTGCGATGGAGATACATCTGCCGTTGGCAAGGGCAAGCAGGGTCTCTGTTGTAAATACGTCAAAAACACAGTTGGACGCACAGAGAACGGGGCTGCCGTTTTCACCGAGCAGAGGGGTTACGGTACCCGAAAGGTTGGAAATAGCCTTGTGTACCATCATGACACCTTTTGGCTTGCCTGTGGAGCCTGACGTATAGATCACATTTAACACGTCTTCCGGCGTTCTCTTAAGCTCCGGCGTCCAATTGCCGTCCAGCGTAAAGTCCAGTGGCAGCACCGGGCAGGCTGAAATGGCGGGCGGTGTGACAGCTTCTCCCAGCAACAGCAGTCTTGCCTTAGCATTTTCCAGCATATAGGAAATGCGTTCTGCCGGAAAGTCAGGATCTACAGGGAGATAAGCAGCGCCGGCTTTTAAGATACCCAGCATGGTCACCGGCATATCTCCGTCACGTTTTGGCATAAAAGCTACTACATCCCCATGGAGTACGCCTTCCCGGATCAGGTAAACGGCCAGGGAGTCGGAGCGCTGTTTCAACTGGGCAAATGTATAACTTAAATTATCCCCCCAGCATACAGCCTTGCTCTGGGGAGAGAGAAGTGCATAGCGGTCTGTCATCTGATCAATCATTGCCGGATCATAAGGCATCCGCATCTGGCTTGGTATTTCCAGCAGTTGCAGCTGGTCAATAGGTGCAGTGGGAGACACTTCACTAAGAGGCATCTCGGGATGGTGCAGCATGGTTTCTAAAATATGCAGGTATGATCTGCTGTAAAATTCCATGGTACTCTGGTCAAATAAGTCTTTTGCGTATTCCAGGGTAAAGCGGTATTCGTCACCGGTATGTATCGTCTCCAGGTGTAATTCCATTTTCACTGCATGAATGTCGGCGGGTACCATGTCAAGGTGGGCATCACCCAGCATAAACTGGGAGGGATTCACAGGTGCAAGGGAAAACAGTGCGTGGTACAGCGCCTGGCTGCCGCGGTTTTCTTCCCCCTGTGCCAGATTTACAATCTCTTCTAATGAAAGATCCTGGTGCTCCAGCATATCCAGTACATCCTGTTTTACTTCCTTTAGATAAGCCATAAAATTCTTATCAGAAGAAGGATTTAATAAAACAGGCAGCGTATTTACAAAGACTCCGGTAAGTTCAGCCAATTCCATGTGCCGTCTTCCGGATACGGGAGACCCGATGATCAGGTTCTCATTCCGGCTGAATTTGGAAAGCATGAGGGCATAAATGCCAAGCAGCATCATATATGGAGTAACCTGGTGTATTTTACAAAATTCTTCAAAAGGTGCCAGAATATTTTTCGGCATGTTAAAAGAGATTTTTCCGCCTTCCCCTGTAAAATCTTTCGGGCGTGGGCGGTCAGCAGGCAGTGTCCACCGGGGGATTGGTCCCTGCAGCCGGTTTTTCCAATATTCCCGCTGTTCTAAGAGCCACTCTTTTGGCTGCTGCTCCATCCACCAGGCATAGTCCCGGTATCGTATGGAAGTCCGGGCTTTAACTTCATTGCGGTAATACTGATCCAGTCTGGAAAGGGTGAGGGCACTGCTGATACCATCTGATATAATATGATGCATATCAAACAGCAGATACTGCTCCTGTGTCTCTGTTTCAGCCAGCATCACACGAAAGAGGGGAGGGACAGCCAGATCAAATGGCCGTATGAAAGCAGCCAGTGCTTCCTTAGGACTGTTATGGCTTCCCCGTTCCAAATGAAAGTCAGTTTCCTGGTGAATGCGGGATACTACCTGCATTCCTTCCATTTCAAATCCGGTACGCAGCATTTCATCATCTGTAATTAACTGCTGCAGTGCTGTCTCCAGACGATCTGCTTCAATGGGAGCAGATACACGGAATACACCGGGCATGTGGTAGCTGATACCGGTAGGATCTATTTGCTGCAGGACATAGAAATTCTTTTGTGCCGCAGTGAGTGGATAGGTATTGCGTTCCGGTGCCGGAGGTATTTTTTCCTGCCGCCCGGTTGCAGCAACTGGTTCTCCCCTCAGAAAGTTTCCGAAGCGCCGTATGGTGTTATTTGCATATAGATCGGAGATTTTTGGCAGCTTTTTAAAGGCAGCTTCTACCTCCGTAAGCATGGCTACTGCATTTAAGGAATCTCCGCCGGAGAGAAAATAGTTGGTATGAATGCCAAGCTGTTCATTAGACAGAAGGCGTCTCCATATCTCAAGTAACTTCTCTTCAATTGCATCAGCAGGAGCTTCGTGTTCATCTGGTAGCTCCGGTTTCGGCAGATTTTTATAATCCGTTTTACCGTTGGCGGTAAGGGGGATTTCAGGCAGCTTCACAGCTAGTACCGGCAGCAGGTAATGGGGGAGGTAGCTGGATGCAAATGCCAGCAGATCTTCCCCGAAAAGCTCATGGTCTGATGTGAAATATGCGATTAAATGTTGGTCAAAAGCACGAACCGCAACATTTTTAACTAACGGATGATTCTGGAGCTGTTCTTCAATTTCGGCTGGCTCAACCCGGTGGCCCAGAATCTTCAGCTGACTGTCAATACGTCCCAGGAAGACAATCTCCCCTCTGGAATTCCAATATCCTAAGTCACCGGTCCGGTAGAGGCGTTCCCCGGGCAGATATGGGTCGGCTACGAACTTCTGGGCGGTAAGTTCCGGAGCCTGGAAGTACCCTGCGGCAAGGCAGGAGCCCCCGATATATAACTCCCCGGCAGAGCCGATGGGAAGCGGGCGCATGGAATCATCCAGGATGTAAATACGGCAGTTTGCCATCGGTTTTCCGATAGTGATCATCTCATTGCCGGAAACAATACTGTGGCTCACTGCAACGGTGGCTTCTGAGGGACCATATTGATTATAAAGCCGTGCAAGCGTACAGGAGCGAAGCGTCTGGTAGATCTCCGGAGAGAGACTTTCTCCGCCGCACACAATGGTTTCGATGCGGTTCATGGCACCTAAAAAATCAGGATCTTTTAAATAAGACTTCAGTCTGGAAGGCGTCATGGATAGAAAACCAACGTCAAAACGCTCGATCAGTTTTGCCAGTGAAGCAGGATGATTCATCTCTTCGTGAGAAGTAAATACAATAGTTCTTCCGTTTAGCAGTGCGCTCATGCTTTCCAGCAAAAAGGCGTCAAAACTCACATTGCAGATAGAAAGAACGGCACCCTTTGGATAGAGGGAAGCCATATTGTTAGCCAGGTTTAACACACTGTACTGGAAGATCTGGACAGCTTTTGGCTTCCCCGTACTGCCTGATGTATATACCAGATAAGCCAGGCTGTCGGAAGTAATGACCGGCATTTGGTCAAGAGTGAAATCTGCCGTCTGATTCCCTAAAGGTACCAGGAGACTTTGAATGCTGCCGCAGGGAATGGAAGTGCCAATTACTACGCCTTCTTCCGTGATGCAGTAGACAGCCCCGCTTTCAGATAAAAGCTCCAAAATCCGGTTCTCCGGCATGGTTCTGTCTAATAACAGCCAGGCATTGCCGGATATGGCAACTGCACACATTGCTTTCAATAAGGCTTCACTGCGGTCCAGTAACAGGGCAATGGTCTGATTCCCGTCCGAAACATCAGTGACCAGATTCCGGGCAATGGTAAATGCGTCCCGGTAAAGTTCTCCGTAAGTTGTACGGCGCCCGCTGCAGATGACTGCCGCACGGTCCGGTGCAGAGACGGCTTTGTCACGAAGGACATCCCGCAGTGTACTTTCCTTTGGGTACCAGGCATCTGTCTGGTTAAAATCAAAGATCAGGTGTTCTTCTTCCTCTTCACTGATCACAGAAAGATCCGCAATTGGAACATCCGGATTCATAAGCGCATTATGGAGAATCTGCATTAAATGACGGTGAAGGGTATCGATCTCTTCTTCTGAGAAAATCTGCGTCAGGTAGTCGTAATCTACTAGAAATCGGTTATCTGTATCACGGCTGCTCAGGTGGACACACAGGGACTCCGCCTGATATCCGCTGTAAAGCCAGCGGCCCTCCAGCGTCACCTGTGCACCTCTCAGATGATGGATCTGTGTGTTCTGATAGGAGAGAGCTATGCTGAACAGCTGGCTGGCTGCCAGATCACTTTCGTTTCCGGAAATTGTTTTTTTGATCTCACTAAACGGGAAACGCTGATGATAAAGCAGTTTGAACCAGTCATTTTTCAGCTTTTCATTAAATTCCTGAAAGGAAATTGTATCATCCAGTTCATTTACGAAAGGCAGGGTATTCACAAACATGCCGGCAGTCTGCTTTTCCTGGTAATTGATGCGGTTTACTGTTGGTACCCCAATGCAAAAGCGCGTCTGGCCTTTGATACGTTTTAAATAAATGGCAAGAACCATATAAAAGACAGCAAAAGGAGACACCTTATTCTGCGCACAAAAGCTCCCGATCATTCGGTTGGAACGATTAGAGAGAGAATAAGACTTACGGATACCCACAGGACTGATATGGGCATACTGGTATTCTTTTGTAAACGCAGGTGGGATATCGGTCAGCATATCCTGCCAATAGGCGCGGTCTTTGTCACTTCTTTTGGAAGCGAGATAGTCCAGTTCGGTCTGGATATGTACTGCGTATTCGGGCATAACCGTGCAATCTGGTGCTTCGTTCTGGAGCAGACGAAAATAGTTATGGATGATCTGGTTTGTGACAAGGGTTTGAGACCATGCATCTGCGATAATATGATGGATCTTTGTCAAAATGCCTCCGGTATTTTCAGACAGTTTAAATATAATCATCTGACAAAGCGGCGAGTCACAAAGGGTGATATGTTCTCTGGCAACCGAAACGTCCCATATAGATGCACCCTCCTGGTTTGTTTTGGAAAAATCCAGAAAAGGTGCTGTCTTTGGTATTTCCGGATCAATATATTGGAGCGGAGTATGTTCCTGAATGGTGATCCGGGTTCTCAGCGTAGAGAAGGCTTCATAGGCAAAGGTAATGCACTGCTGCAGCAGTTCTGCATTAAAGTTTCCTTCTATGCGCAATACGGTACAGATATTGTTAATCGGAACGCCGGGATTCGCCATTTCCAGGTTCCAGATATTCTGCTGGCTGTAAGATAGAGGTAAGTATTTTATCGTAGTATCGTCTGCAAAGTTATGATTATCCACTTTTTTTCCTTTCGTACAATGAACTTGACATAAAAATAAGTATCCAATAGAATGTAGTCATGATTGGAGTACTGTCAATGAATACGGTGAATTTTTATGATGTTTTTGTTTACATATGTAAAGGTACCGACCCGTCTCTTCGCAGCCGGCGTCTTCAAAATTGTGCCCGGCATTTTGCGGGGCTCTTTGGAGAGGAAATCAGCTGCTATACAGAGAAATATGGCAATGATGGAAAGCCATATTTCTCGGAAAACAGAAAAGTCCATTATTCAATTTCCCACAGTGGGGAATACTGGATGTGCGCGTTTCATAAAGAACCTATCGGTTTTGACTTACAGGAGCACAGAGCGATTGATTTTATGAATATTGCGAAACACTGGTTTCATCCGCAGGAATACGAATCAGTTCTTGAAAAAGGCGCAAACCAATTTTACGATATTTGGTGCGCCAAGGAGAGTTATCTGAAATATATGGGAATGGGACTGTGCCAGTCAATGAAAGAGTTTTCAGTAATTGAGGAAAATAAACTGAAAAATCGATTATTAGACACAGAACTGGTAAATATTTCCAGAAAGCCCGGATATTCTTTGTGCATATGTGCAGAAAAAATCATAAATATTTATTTTTTGGTATATTTCTAAAAATTGTATAGCTTATTATACAAGGGTTGACCATATAGTGTCAATAGAGGAAATTTTAGGCTATCCCGATTTTGCGGCATCTGCATATACTGGTAAAAAAGAGATTGGATACTGTTTATGTTTTATGTAAAATCGAATGATGGTACGAAATTGGCTGTTTATGATCCCAATCCACAAGGAAAATGGGTAATTGTTTTCATCCATGGATGGCCTTTGTCGCACAAAATGTATGAATATCAGGAGGAATTGCTGCTAAATTGCGGTTTCCGCGTGGTATCGATGGATTTGCGGGGTTATGGAAATTCAGATGCTCCAAGATGTGGTTACTATTATGACCAGATGGCAAGAGATATCTATAATGTGATAAAAGCGCTGCGCCTGAAATCTTTTATATTATGTGGATTTTCTATGGGCGGAGCAATTGCACTGCGCTACATGAATTGTTATCAGGGATATGGGGTTCACAAATTAATACTTATTGCAGCTGCAGCGCCAAGCTGGACACAGAGGGAAGGCTATCCATATGGGATCCCACGGGAAAAGGCAGATGAGTTTATCTGTCAGGCGGCTGCGGACAGACCGCAGTTATGCCACGATTTCGCTCATGAGATGTTATTTGCAAGCCCCCACAGCGAGCCTTTGAAGAACTGGTTTGAAGATATTGCTTTGTCGGCATCCGGAATTGCAACTATTCAGTCCGCTTATGCATTGCGGGACGAAGATGGAAGAGAAGATCTGAAAACAGTACACGTTCCTACCGCAATTTTTGCAGGCGCCAAGGATCAGGTAGTATTAAAGGAACTGACGGATTACCAGCATCGGGAGATTGCCAATTCGAAATTATATGTACTGGAAAATAGTGCCCATGGGGTATTTTATGATGAATTGGACCGGTTTAATGAGTGTTTTCTTGAATTCATAAACGAATAAACTGGATGAAGGAAGGAATGGAATCCATATAAAAGTTGCCATTCCTTCCTATTATTATAGATTCTGGTCATATAAACAGCTTTGTATCTAAAAAAGCGCTTGCTGTTTGTTACCTCAAATTATATAATGATGTTATATGGATGATACTCATACAAAGGGCCGCTGAATAGAATGACATGAGAATGTAAATCTACGGGGTATTATTCCGGGGGATGGAAATTGAAAAAAAGAATTATAAAATATCGGTCGGTTTTTCTGGTGCTTGTCTTATTAATAGCAGCTATAGTAGCAGGTGTAATTTGTGTGGACTTTACATTGCAGACAAATAATAATTCCCAGAAACTTTCTATGGACATTACAGCAAGGGATATTCAAAAGAAGTGCATAAATATCTCGTTTATTCTGGATGATCATTTTTCGGATATGGAATCCCTGGCGACAACGATTTCCAAATTCGATCATTATGACAACGAAGATTTGATGGACATCCTTGCACAGTTCGGGGATCATCATGACAATTGCCGGGTAGGTGTAGCTGATTCTGATGGACGGACTTATGAAAATGGCATGGAGGAAATCTCCATCGCTGACCGAGATTATTTTAAAAGCGCCATAAAAGGCGGAAGGGTTATTTCTGACCTGATTAAATCCAAAGTAACTGGCGAGTACAGTATTATATTTGCAGTGCCCATATACCGGGAAGGAAAAGCAGTGGGGGTATTGCGTACCGTCTATCAGAATATACAGTTAAACCGCCTCCTTCATGTATCCGGAATGGATGCCCAGGAAAATGCCTATATTGTGCAAAGGGATGGAACTATTGCCCTGTCCATGAACGGAGAACTGTGTGGAGAAAATATTAAGGCAGCATTGGGGACTGAGACAGCACAGGAAGACATAGATCAAATTCATTATAATATGGGGAAAACCACGGTGGGAAATCTGGCTTTTGAGGTGGATGAATCCCTGTACTATTGCAATTATGCACCTGTGCCGGGCGGAAAATGGTATCTGTTTAACATTTCATCAGCATCAAAGCTTGGGGTATATACGTCTAAAAGTACTGTTACAGGCATGTTTTTTATGGTTAAAATGGTGGTATTGTTTCTGGTCATTATGGGAGGGATTTTGTGCTACCTGTATCTCAATAACAAGCAGATGCGCAAACTGGCGAATTTACTGGAGAACGTGTCCAGCCATGCACCCGGAGGAATGTTCCGCTATGATCCCAAAACCATGCAGCTTTCGTTTATAAATAAAGGATTGTTCCAGATGCTGGGCTGTCCGGAAGAAGAGTTTAAAGAGTATTACCACAACAACTATCTGGAAATGGTTTATGATCCGGACAGGCAGATGGTATTAGATAAAATAGAGAAAATGCTGCCGGATCTGCCGGAACGAAAAAGCTTTAAAATGAGGTTTCGGTTAAATTCCCACTCCACACCGGCCTACTGGGTGCAGCAGGTCAGCAATATTTTTGAAGAAGAAGGGGAGCTGCACGTCTATGGAATCCTGGTAGACATTGAAGAATATAAAGCATTTGAAGATGAACTGTCATTTAACAACCAGCGATATAAAATTATTGTAAACCAGATGGAATCCTGCTTTGTGGAATATGATGTCCGTAATATGCACATTCTTGTGATGCAAAATTTTGAAGAGATGTTTGGCAGGAAACTGGAGCAGGGGATCGAAGAAGACGAAGGTAAAAATTTCGTATTTGAAGAAGACTGGCTCATGATTAAGGAGCATTTCCGTAAAGTTCTCTGCGGGGAAAAGCCCTATGAAGAGTGTGAAGGTAGAATAAAAAAAGAGGATGGGTCTTATCTGTGGTGTCTCATCCGTTTCTATTCTATGGTAGATGAAAACGGAGAAATCAGCCGTCTAATCTGCAAGATAAACAACATTGACAAACGCAAGCGCCGTTCTATTGAATTAGAAAGTAAGGTGCAAAAAGATCCGATGACAGGTCTTTATAACAAGAGTGTATCCAAAAAACTGATAGAAGATCATCTGGAATCAGCACCAAATGATATTCAGGGATTATTTGTTCTGGATATCGATAATTTCAAAGGCATCAACGACAACTATGGACACCACAATGGAGACCGGGTTCTGAATATGATGGCAGAAATCCTTCACAATCTGTTCCGCAAAAGCGATGTGGTTGGAAGAATTGGAGGAGATGAGTTTATCGTATGCATGAAAGACTGCTACAATGAAGAATATGCCATGAAAAAAGCAGACCAGTTGTCACAGGACTTCGCTGACATCACGTCAAAAGCAAAAATTGCTGCAACCTGCAGTATCGGTGTGGCACTTTATCCAAATCATGGAAAAGACTGGGATGAATTATTTGAAAAAGCTGACATTGCGTTGTACCAGGCAAAAAGACGAGGGAAAAATCAGTATGCGGTTTATTGTGATGATGGGGCTGTGGAGAAAGAATAACTATGATAAATACCAATATAAAATAATAGAAAGATAACAGGTGAATTCGTGAAGGCAGGAACAGAAAGAAGAGAAATGAAAAAGATGGGTGGCCGAAAGGATAATCAAAATAAGGATTGGGATCGGAAAGATTTTGATAAAGGCAAGCCAGGGAAGAAGAAGGCCGAGGCGATAAATAAAGGTAAGGCATTCAGAACAGCAGCAGAGATAGATGATATCAAGGGAAACAAGGGTTCAGGAATAAAGAGGGAAGATTGGAAAAATAAAAAGACGAAATCCGGGCAGGATGGGAATAAAAGAGAAGATAGAAAACCGGGAGCGGTGACGGGGAAATGGGAAAATAAAAAACCGGGAGCGGCATCCGGAAATAAACAATTCGGCAGATTAAACGGGGACACTAAAAAGAATGGTAAAAAGACTCTATTTGCAGAAAGACAAAAAGAAGATACGAAAAAAGGAAATGGTATGGCTGTGTGCCCTGTTTCTAAAAAATGCGGTGGATGTCAGTACCAGGGAATTCCTTACCAGGAGCAGTTAAAATTAAAGGAAAAGGAAATTCAAAAGTGGATTGGAAAGTTCTGTAAAGTAAATGCTGTGATTGGAATGGAAAATCCGTATCATTATCGAAATAAAGTTCACGCAGTTTTTGACCGGGATAAAAGAGGAAATCCCATCTGTGGTGTTTACCAGGCGGGAACCCACAATGTGGTTCCAATAGAATCTTGCATGATAGAAG
The DNA here is from genome assembly GCF_034124845.1 of Robinsoniella sp. Classification (NCBI taxonomy): domain Bacteria; kingdom Bacillati; phylum Bacillota; class Clostridia; order Lachnospirales; family Lachnospiraceae; genus Robinsoniella; species Robinsoniella sp. The sequence continues at coordinate 5,822 of NZ_JAWYAJ010000261.1, read as the reverse complement.
ACCAAAAAGCCGATGAAATCATTCAAAGTATACGGGGACTTCTAAAATCATTTAAAATCAGAACGTATGACGAGGATACCGGATATGGACTCCTTAGGCATGTGCTTGTGAAACGTGGATTTACCACGAATGAAATCATGGTGGTACTGGTGACAGCCTCTCCTGTATTCCCATCCAAAAACAATTTTGTCGGAGCCATTCGTAAACTTCATCCGGAGATTACAACCATCATCCAGAATGTAAATGCCAGAGGAACCAGCATAGTCCTTGGGGATAAAGAAAAAACACTGTTTGGAAAAGGCTACATTGAGGATGTACTCTGTGGCTGCACATTCCGTATCTCTTCCAAATCCTTCTATCAGGTGAACCCGGTACAGACGGAAGTTCTGTACAAAAAAGCCATTGATGCAGCGGGCCTCACAGGAAAGGAACTGGTAATTGATGCATATTGCGGCATTGGAACAATCGGTTTAATTGCAAGCAAAAAAGCAAAGCGGGTAATTGGCGTGGAGTTAAACAAAGATGCAGTCCGTGACGCAATAACCAATGCCAGGCGCAATGAGATCGAAAATGTAAAATTTTATTGTGCCGATGCAGGAGATTTCATGGCGGATATGGCAGCACAGGGCGAAAAAGCTGATGTAGTATTTATGGATCCGCCAAGAAGCGGAAGTACAGAACAATTTATGGATTCCATGGTGCAGATGGCACCGGAGAAAGTGGTTTATGTTTCCTGTAATCCGGAGACGTTAGGCAGGGATTTAGAGTATTTGACAAAGAAAGGGTATGGATGTAAGGGGAGTTGGGGTGTGGATATGTTTGCTTGGACTGGGCATGTGGAGACCGTCGTGTTGCTTGTGCGGAAACCTTGATTCTACGGGCGTTTACGAGGTTTTGAACGGGAAATGGAGTTGTGTTTTTAGAAATTGTAAGATGGATAAGTTTCTCTAAATAGGGGGACGGGGTAACGCCGGATAGTTTAATAATGAAGGTTTTGCCGGATAATGTAAACAATCAGGCAAAACCCTTACTATTTGGCAAAAGGTTAACGATTCGGCAAAAGTGGATACTATGCAGCAGAACTATTTGCAGACATTTATTTTAGAGCCAAAAATCTGCTCCGATTATGGACGGTTTATCTTAAATATAGTAAACTGAACTAAGTGGGAATTAGAATTTACTAAAGGAGAAGAATGTGATGGAAAAGTAAATAAATTTGAATTTGGGGAGGGACAAAAGTGAGTCTTACTTTTGAAAAAATTAGTTTATTTCAAAGAGGGATATTATATCAACAATTAGTAGAGGGATATTCTTTTGATAATAAGATGGAAAGAATATTGTGAAAGGGATTGGATAGAGTATGATGATTTTTTCTTTGAAAATTTAGCTATTGCAGATAAATATGGATATTAGATGATGTGCCTATTGGACATATTTCATGAATGGCGAGGGGATATGACTCATCCCCGGAGGGCAATTACACTAGATCTCACAAGGTGGAACTAATTAAAAAGGTTGTGCTCAAAGATGGCGACAAGATCATGGATATTGCTTGCGGCAATGGGTATCTGCTTTGAGAACTATCTAAAAAAGCGAAAGTCAACGCTTATGGTGTAGATATTCGGAAAATATGGTTGCAGTTGTAAGGGAGCGACATCCCGACTTTGTATTCGAAGCGCAGCCCTGCGTTACGCTTGGCTTTGATAACGAGAGTATGGATGTTATAACAGTATCCTGTGCATTTCATCATTTTGAGAATCCACAGGATTTTACCTGTGAATGTTTGCGAATATTGACAAAAAACGGGAGAATTTATATGGCCGAACCGTTCTTTTCTCCTATGGTGCGGTGGCTTGCCAACACGGTAGTATTTGTGTTTTACAAAACAGGTGATGTGAAGGTATATAGTCAAAAGGAATTAAAGATAATGTTTGAATTGGCTGGATTTACTGATATTGAGACATACATATCTGGTACGATATTATTTTTTTCAGCTGGAAAATAAATATTCAGAATCCTAATATGAAAATAGGAGTTGACAAGATATGAAAATGCCTGAGAGGATAGAGCCGGACATGTTTGCACCCTGTGGCATGAACTGCCTGGTTTGTTATAAACATTGCTACCATAAAAATCCATGCGCAGGCTGTCTGAAAAGTGACCAGGGAAAACCAGAGCATTGCAGGAAATGCAAGATTAAAGATTGTGTGGCGAAGCGGCGGATTACATATTGTTTTGAATGCCCTGAATATCCCTGTAAGCAGATAAAAGGGTTGGAAAAAAGTTATAATACCCGCTATCATGCAAGTATAATGGGAAATAGCAAAATGGTAAAAGAACAGGGAAGGGCGGCATTTTTGGTACAGCAAAAAGAGAACTATACTTGTCCGGAATGTGGAGGAATTATTTCAATCCATGATTCAGAGTGCAGTGAGTGCCAGTGTTTTTCTGGATGGAGACTTGTGCTGGGACATGCATTCATTCCAGGTGATTCCGGAAACGAAATGGAAGGTACTTAAGAACATACACAGATAAGTATAACAAAGATAGATGATAAAGTGAGGGAATACCATGGGAAAATATACTCCATTAACAGATTGGCTACATAGTCGGAATGTTGATAAGATAAGCTTGTCATTCAGTGAGATTGAAGAAATTATTGGAGTGGGTTTACCACCTAGTGCTTACAAGTATAGTGCCTGGTGGATAAATGATGAAAACCGCTCTCAAGGTAAAAGCTGGATTAACGCAGGGTATATCGTAACAAATAATACACGAATACATAAAGAAAATGTGGTGCGATTCAAAAAAATGGATTGCATTTGCAATAGATATCAGAATTATTGTGCAAAGAGCAATTGGTATGATTCGGGAATTGTATATAATGATTTAGTAGATTTGTTTTTAACTGCAAATGGCAATATGATGAAAAACAATTCTGCTCTTTTTTATTCGAGTTCATCAGAGAGATCTATCTGTGGAGCACTTATGCTCAGTGTACATGACTGTTTGTGTAACACTCCATTTCGGGAATATTATGTAGATGTAGAATATAATAGGAACCGTGGAGGCCTTGTTAAAACAATCATTGATAAAAATGAAGTTGTTACTAACGTTACATGTGATTTGATTTTACATAGTAGAGGTACATTTAGTGAGCAAGACAATTTAATTGCAGTAGAAATGAAAAAAGCGACACGTTCGGAGAAGGATAAAGAATCAGATAAAAAGAGACTTATAGCTTTAACACAGAGCAAAAATAGTGTGTGGAGTTATGGTGGAGAAGCTTTTCCAGAACATGTTTGTCGCTATATTCTAGGGGTATATTATGAGATAAGTAAACAATGTGATTCCATCTATCTTGAATTCTATCGTCAAGGTCAGAAAGTAGATACGATAGAAAGAAAGATTTCCAAAAGGTATTGATTAATCAGTAGAAAATACTTGTTTGATAAAGGCCTAAAATCATTATTTATTAAAGTTCTGATTTATGGACAGAATACGCTTATACTTTTGCCATGCAGTATATACCCTCTATCCCACCGCATGTGGAGACGGTTGTAATGCTTTCCCACAAAAAACCTGATAGCGTAATCAACGTAAAAGTGGAGTTTGGCGAGGGTGAGGGCAAAGTACCGCTTGACAATATCGCTAAGAGAGCCGCAGCATACAAGCCGAAAGAGCGAGTTACCTACAAAATGATTAAGGAGTATATAGAAGCATAATATGGATTTAAAGTACATACCGCATATATAGCAGAAGTAAAACGGGATTTAGGCTTGCCGATGTACGATGCTCCTAATGCGGTAGAGGGATTAAAACAGCCGAGGAAACATCCGACGGCGGAGAAAGTGGAAGCAATCAAAGATGCTTTGAAGCATTTTGGGATGACATAAATAGATATAGATTATTAGTGTTTTATGGATGAATGGAGGGAGAGTCATTTTGAATTCTTTATTTCCTGATAAATTGTGGAACTATAAAAATTTTAATATGGTTACAGAGTTAGATATTGCAGGCGAATTTATTTATGATGGGGTACATATGCTCAATCAGATAGAGGTGATAAATCAGGATTCAATGTTATTTTCTTTATTATATCATGTATCTGTAGGAATAGAACGACTGCAAAAAATTGTATTGGTACTTTGGGAAAAAGTTGAATTAGATACACATGAAGAATTTGAAAAAAGTTTAATTACGCATAGTCATATTGCACTTAACGAACGAATTTGTAGAAGTGCAAATTTGAAAATGAATATTCGTGAAAATGATTTTTTGCAATTGCTTACTATTTTTTATAAATCTGCGAGATATAATCGTTTCAATTTAGAATCTCAGTATAGCAGAGAGCAAAAAATGTTTGCGAAATTTATTAAAAAATACATTTCTTTAGATAAATTACAATACCATTTTATAACGAATAAAATTTTGATTTCGAATGATGTAAAAGAACTTTTAGGTAGGGTGATTGGAGGACTTTCGAAAAAGTACTACCAGTTGGTATATGAAGGCTGTACAAAGAATCAAACTTATACTTATGAATTACGTAGTGGTTCAAAAGCAGAGAAAATCTTTTTATCAAACTATCCGCAAAATTCATTGCAAAGGCAAAAAATGGACGAAAGAGTCGCATTGAAAGAATTGCTAGTGTATTTTAGAAATTCTGAAGATAGTAATTCTTTTACAAGATTTCTTGATGGAATTGAACCTTTAGAATTAGATATTGGCTTGGTGAATGAATATATTCAAGAAATATGCAAAGGTATTGTTCCACAATCACTAATAGATGAGGTAGAATATTTGTATGGGGAAAATGAATATTCCGTGGAACGATTGGAAATGGTCGATGCCATAGGAAATACAGATATAATATTTGATATGCAAGATATTCATCAATGTTTTTTGCTGATGGATGATTTTGTAAATGGTTCACATAATTGCAAAAAATTTGCTGAAGTATTTCCTGAAAAACTTGAGATGGTAGAAGATGAGTGTATAGATGAAGTGTTAGATGGAATAGCTGAAATTTGTAAGAAGTTCCTTGAAGGTAAGATAGAATCAGCTTCTTTCATTATTGAAATAAAATCTTATTATACTAAATTTGTAAAATTTTATAATTATGAACAAGATGATGCGGATATATAATTTTAAAGGAACTGTTTTAAAATATATAAAGTCGGATAATGAGAAGGAGACAGTTTGATGAATCAAAAGTTTTATGATGAAATCAAAAATATTTTATCTTCAGCAAGAAATAAAGTTTATCAAACCGCCAATTTTGCAATGGTTGAAGCTTACTGGAATATAGGAAAGTCAATTATTGAAGAGCAAGGTGGTAATGAAAAAGCAGAGTATGGTACAGGATTATTAAAAGAATTATCAAAACAAATGACCCAGGACTTTGGAAAAGGTTTTACAGTAACAAATTTGAAGTATATGAGGCAGTTTTATTTGATATTTCCAAATGGTCACGCATTGCGTGACGAATTAAGCTGGACTCATTATAGACTTTTAATGAAAGTGGAAAATGATAAGGCAAGAAAATTTTATATGCAAGAAGCTGTAAAATCTCAATGGAGTACCAGACAGCTTGAGCGCCAGATAAATTCTTTCTTCTATGAAAGGTTATTATCCAGTAAAAATAAAGAGCAAGTTGCAATGGAAATTCAGACAGTGGAGCCAGTGAAGAAGCCAGAGGATGTTATTCGTGACCCGTATGTGTTGGAATTTCTGGGACTGACACCTAATGATGACTTTTATGAAAGTGATTTAGAGCAAGTGTTAATTACACATTTGCAGAAATTCCTTGTGGTACTTGG